>NZ_JBSFTS010000028.1:0-74500 GCF_053591375.1 Streptomyces sp. NPDC003034 | reverse complement strand
CACGGCCGCGACGAGGACGGCCGCGCACACGAGTGCGGCCGCGGCGAACAGCAGGCCGATCAGGAGACCGGTGAAGATCGTACCCAGAACGCTGCAGAAGGCCCAGCGGACCTGGGTGGCGCCGGCGGCCTTGTCGGCGTAGAAGACCTGGTTGGGGATGGCGACGACGCCGCAGCGTTCGGGCAGTGCGCGGCAGAAGGCGAGGCCGTCCTTCTCGCCGAGCGGGGTGATGTCGGTGGTGATGAAGTAGGTGCCCTGCGGGCGGTAGACCTCGAAGCCGGCCGCCGTCAGGCCGTCGGCGAGGATGTCGCGCTTGGCGGTGAGGTCGGCGCGCAAGGCCTCGTAGTACGGGTCGGGCAGGTCGAGGGCCTCGGCGATCGCGTACTGGAAGGGGCCCGAGGCGACGTAGGTGAGGTACTGCTTCGCCGAGCGGACCGCCGTGACCAGGGCCGGGGGCGCGGTGAGCCAGCCGACCTTCCAGCCGGTGAACGAGAAGGTCTTGCCGGCCGACGAGATCGTGACCGTGCGCTCGCGCATGCCCGGGAAGCCCGCCAGGGGGGTGTGGACCCCCTCGAAGACCATGTGCTCGTACACCTCGTCCGTGACGACCAGCAGGTCGCGCTCCACGGCGAGGGCGGCGACGGCGGTCAGCTCCTCGCGGGTCAGGACGGTGCCCGTGGGGTTGTGCGGGGTGTTCAGCAGGAGCAGCCGGGTGCGGGGGGTGACGGCGGCGCGCAGTTCGTCCAGATCGAGGACGAAGGTCCCGGCGTGGGGGCGCAGGGTGACGGGGACGCGGACCGCGCCGGCCATCGCGATGCAGGCCGCGTACGAGTCGTAGAACGGTTCCAGGGCGATCACCTCGTCGCCCGGTTCGAGGAGGGCGAGCAGGCTGGCGGCGATCGCCTCCGTGGCGCCCACCGTGACCAGCACCTCGGTGTCCGGGTCGTAGGACAGGCCGTAGAAGCGCTGCTGGTGGCGGGCGATCGCGGTACGGAGCTCCGGGATGCCGGGGCCGGGCGGGTACTGGTTGCCGAGGCCCGACAGGACCGCGCGGGAGGCCGCCTCGGCGATCTGGGCGGGGCCGTCCTCGTCGGGGAAGCCCTGGCCGAGGTTGATCGAGCCCGTGCGCGCGGCCAGCGCCGACATCTCGGCGAAGATCGTGGTGCCGAAGGCCGCCAGACTGCGGTTCAGGAAGGGGCGGTTACTGCTCGCGGGTGCACTCATGGGCGTCATCCTGCGGGCAACCTCTGGAGTAGCTCAAGTGTGCTTTGACCCGTGTGGCCTGCGGGCATCCCCCCTTCACGCGGGACGCGGGGATCCCGCTCCCCCGGGACGACCGGGGTGTGAGAGAGGGGCGGACATGCTGTTCGTCTTCATCGTGATCGGGCTGTTCTGCGTTGCCTTCGCCGTGACCAAGGCGTTCCGTTCGCACGGCGGCGGCTGGTCCTCCGGCTCCAGCGGCTGGTGGATCGGGGGCGGCGACTCGTCCGGGGGTTCGTGTTCGAGTGGCTCCTCGTCCTCCTGCGGGGGCGGCGGGGGGTGCGGCGGTTCCAGCTGACACGGGGCAGCGGGCACCGCAGCACAGGAGGGCGCCCGGCGGTGCAACTGCCGTCGGGCGCCCTCTCGTTCGGCGGTGCATGGCGACGCGCGGGACGCGACTTGTTGAACACGTGAACTGCGTAGCCCCCGGGGGGATGTAAACCACTTCAAGTTGGGTAAAAGCGATGTGAGTGCCGTGCCTTTCATGATTCCCTCGGTCGAGTAGACCAGTCCTCGGACCTCCCTGGACTTCCTGTGGACCCGTGCCGGTGCCCCCCACCCGTTGACCACCGCTGGCGGGCCCCGGCCCCTCTCCCCTCGCGCGTTTGCGGAGCCGACTCATGCTCACGACCCTCCAGACCTCTTACACCGACACGCGTGCCGCCGACCTCGCCTGGGCTCTGGGTCGGGACCGACTGCCCGCCCTGGCCGTACTGAACCTCGAACTGATGCACGCCAAGGTGGAATTGCGCCTGCTCGGAGCCTCCCATCAGGTGATCCTGGAGGAGGGCGAGGTGCTCTGCTCGGAGACCGTCGCCTGCATGCCCGGCAGCAGCACGCCGCTGCCGCTCGGTGTGGCCAAGCGGGCCGGCGACTGGGAGTACGAGTTCGCCGCGCGGGTCGAGACCCTCTCCCAGGGCTCCTTCGCGGGGCGGGCGCAGGAACTGCTCGCACTGGTCGCGGATCACCCGAACGGGCTCGCCGGTACCTTCCCGGGCAGTCCGCACGCCTTCACCGCCATGCTCGCGCAGCGCTACGAGGGGCAGGTGCGCTGGCGGACCTGGCACGCGTACCCGCAGGAGGGCCGGCTGGTGGCCACCCGTACGCGGGTCGGCGTGCGCCGGGGCGCCCCCGCCGCGGCGGCCGCGCAATCAGTGGCGCTGCTGTAGCGGGGGCTTGCCGGTCCGGGGCGCGGCCGTGGTGCGGCCGTTACGCCAACTGGCAGGCGTGCGGGGTCACTTGCACCCATGTGGGTGACGGGGTGCGGGTGGGCGGTGACGTACGGTTCGCTGCATGATCGACCGTTCCGTCCCGCGCCGGGTGCTTCCGGCTCCGGAGCCGCGGGGCAGGGAGACCGCCCCGGACGCCCTGCCCGTTAGGCCCCGGACCGGCCGGCTCCTCGTCCTGGCCACCGTCTTCGTCTGCGCTGCCTGCGGGCTCGTGTACGAACTGGAGCTGCTCGCCCTCGGCTCCTACCTCATCGGTGATTCCGTCACCCAGGCGTCGGTCGTGCTGTCCGTCATGGTCTTCGCCATGGGTGTCGGCTCCCTGCTCGCCAAACGGCTGCGGCGCCGGCCCGCCTTCGGCTTCGGCGCGATCGAGGCCGCGCTGGCGCTGCTCGGCGGGCTCTCGGCCATGGCGCTGTACGCGAGTTTCGCCTGGCTGGGCGAGTCCCGGATCACGCTCGTCGCCTTCGCCTTCGCCATCGGGGTACTCATCGGCGCCGAGATCCCGCTGCTGATGGTCCTCATCCAGCGCATCCGCAGACAGGACGCGGGCGGGGCCGTCGCGGACCTGTTCGCCGCGGACTACGTGGGCGCCCTGGTCGGCGGCCTCGCCTTCCCCTTCCTGCTGCTGCCGGTGCTGGGCCAGCTCTCCGGAGCCCTGCTCACCGGCACCGTCAACGCGGTGGTCGGCGGCGCGCTCGTGCTGTGGCTGTTCCGACGCGACCTGAGCCGGCGGAGCCGGTGGCTGCTGATCGCCGCCAACGCGACCGTCCTCGCGATGCTCGGGTCCGCGACCGTCCTCGCCGACGATTTCGAAGGCATGGCCCGGCGCGCCGTCTACGGCGCGGAGGTGCGGGTCGCCGTACGGACCGGGGTCCAGGAACTGGTGCTGACCGGGCCGCCGACCGGCTCGCCGCGCTCCCTGGACCTGTACCTCGACGGGCGGCTGCGGGTCAGCGGGTACGACGAGTACCGCTACCACGAGGCGCTCGTCCACCCCGCGATGACCGGCCCGCACACCCGGGTCCTGGTCCTCGGCGGCGGTGACGGGCTCGCCGCCCGTGAGGTGCTGCGCTACCCGGACGTCGCGTCCGTCACCGTCGTCGAGCTCGATCCCGGCGTGGTCCGCCTGGCCCGCACCGATCCGATGCTCTCGGCGCTCAACGCCGGGGTGTACGGGGATCCGCGCCTGGGCGTCGTCGCGCAGGACGCCTTCGCCTGGCTGCGGGGGCCGGCCGCGGGGGAACGCTTCGACGTGATCCTCTCCGACCTCCCCGACCCGGGCATCACCCCCAGCACGAAGCTGTACTCGCAGGAGTTCTACGGGCTGGCGGCGCGGGCCCTGCGCCCCGGTGGCCGGATGGCGGTGCACGCCGGACCCCTGGCGACGCGGCCGCGCAGCTACTGGACGGTCGAGTCCACCCTCCGCGCGGCCGGGCTGCTCACCGCCCCCTACAGCGCGGGCGGCCGGCTGTCGGGCTTTCCCGCCGGTCCCGACCGCACCCAGGGCGAGGCCGGCGAGCCGCCCCAGGACTGGGGCTTCGTCCTGGCGGCCCGCGGAGAGGCTCCCCCGCTGCACGTGGACCACGACACGCCGGGGCTGCGCTCGCTGTCGAGCCACTCCCTGCGGGACGCCGCACGCGACGCGCAACGGGCCCGGATGCCGGGACTCCCGCCGTCGACCCTGCCGCACCCGCGGTATTGAGGATTGACGCCGGGAGTCGGCGCCGGACCGGGTGCGCGGGGCCTCTCCTCGGTAGGCTCGGCCGCATGGAGCATCAGGTGTTCGTTCCGGTACCGGCAGACGACCTCCGCGCCGTGCTGCGCGATCCCGCCCGGGCGGCCCGGTGTGTGCCGGGGCTCCAGCAGGACGCGGACACGGAGTCGGGACCGCTCTCGGGCCGGCTCAAGATCCGGGTGGGCGGGCACACCGTGACCTACCGCGGGGCGCTGGCCCTCGCCGAACGGGCCCCCGATCACTTCACCGTCGACGGTGCGGGCACCGAGGTCCGGGGCACGGGCACCGTCACGCTCGCGCTCACGCTGCGGCTGAGCCCGCATGAGGACGGCACCCGGCTCGACTTCACCGCCGGGGCCGCCGCCGACGGGCGCGCCGCGGCCTTCGCTCCCGAGGCCGTCGCCACCTCGGTGCACCGGCTCCTCGACCGGGCCGCCGAGCAGCTCGCCGCACTGGCCACCGCTCCGGAGCCCACGTCCAACGCCGCGGTGGCGGAGGAGCTCCTGGCCGACGCCGTCGTGGAGGAGCTCCTGACCGATGAGGTCGCGCAGGAGCCCGTGACCGACGCCGTAGCGGAGGCCGAGGAAGCAGAAGAGGCCGAGGGCGAGGGTGAGGAGGGCCTCGGCATCGAGGAGGTCACCGAGTCGCTGTTCGGGACGGAGGTGCCGCCCTCGTCCCTCGACCCCTTCCTGGAAGGCGGGTTCGACGACCTCGACGACCTGGGTGGGCTGCCGCGTCCGCCGGCCGAGGCCGCCCACGCCCGCCGCACCATGATCGGCCGCAGCGCCGAGGAGGTGGACCACGCGCCGCCGCGCGGCCGGTACGCCCCGGTGCCCGCTCCCACGTACGGCAGCGCCGGTGACAATCTGCGCTGGATCGCCCCGGCCGCCGCCCTCGCCCTGGCCTCGGCGGTCGTACTGGGCAGGGCCCTGCGCCGCCGGCGCTGACCTGCGGTCGCCCACGGCGCCGGTGACCGCTGACCCGCATTAGGGTCGGCCGTATGAGTACGCAACTGAGCGCCGGCGGCGCCGAGGTGACCGTCGACCAGGAGAACGGCTGCCGGATCAGCAGTCTGCGCATCGACGGGACGGAGCTGCTGCGCCAGGGCCCCACGTACGGGTCCTTCCCCATGGTCCCGTGGTGCGGCCGGACCGCGTACGGCCGGTTCCACGACGGCGCGAGCGTCCACCAGCTGCCGGTCGACCACCCGCCGCACGCCCTCCACGGCCTGGGCCGCGACGCGGCCTGGCGTCCGGCCCGCGTCACCGCCACCGACGCGGCCTTCACCTACGACCTCACCGACCCGTGGCCGTACCCGGGCCGCGTCACCCAGATCGTGGAGCTGGCGCCGGACGCGCTGACCCTGACCCTGGGCGTCGAGACGTACGGCGACTCCTTCCCGGCGCAGGCGGGCTGGCACCCCTGGTTCCGGCGCAACCTCGGGCTCGGCGGGGACGTACGGATCTCCTTCGACCCCGCCTGGCAGGAGGAGCGGGGCGCCGACCACCTGCCCACGGGCAACCGCATCGAGCCGCGGCCCGGCCCGTGGGACGACTGCTTCGGCATGCCCGACGGCGTCGACGTCACCCTGACCTGGCCCGGCGCGCTGGAACTGAGGCTCACCAGCCGCTCGGAGTGGGTGGTGGTCTACGACGAGCAGCCCGAGGCCGTCTGCGTGGAGCCGCAGTCCGGCCCGCCGAACGGACTCAACACGCTGCCGCGCCTGGTCACCCCGGTGGATCCGCTGGAAACCTCCACGACGTGGACCTGGCGGCGGCTCACCTGAGACGCCTTGGGGCTCGCCTCAGGGGGTGTCCGACGGACACCCCCTAAGCTCGGGGGCATGAGTGACGTACGCGATGCGCTTCTGCAGCAGATCAAGGACAAGGCCGTCGTGCACGGCAAGGTGATCCTCTCCTCCGGCCGGGAGGCCGACTACTACATCGACCTCCGGCGGATCACCCTCGACGGGGAAGCGGCCCCGCTGGTCGGTCAGGTCATGCTCGACCTCACCGCCGAGCTCGACTTCGACTGCGTCGGCGGCCTGACCCTGGGCGCCGACCCGGTCGCGACCTCGATGCTGCACGCGTCCGCCGCGCGCGGTCAGCGGCTGGACGCCTTCGTCGTCCGCAAGGCGCAGAAGGCGCACGGGATGCAGCGCCGCATCGAGGGCACCGACGTGAAGGGCAAGCGCTGCCTGGTGGTCGAGGACACCTCGACCACCGGTGGGTCTCCGCTGACCGCCGTCGAGGCGGTCCGCGAGGCCGGTGGCGAGGTCGTCGCCGTCGCGACGATCGTGGACCGCGGGGCGGCGGACGCCATCGCCGGGGCGGGCCTTCCGTACCTCACGGCCTACCGCCTTGAGGACCTCGGTCTCTCCTGAAGCCTCGGCCTCCTGAACACGGCCCCCGGGGCCGGGCGGGCGGGGGCACCGACCGCGCGTCGGCCGGGCCGTCCTGAGGCGCAGCAACCGCGACCCGCCGAGCCGCGACCCCGCCCGAACCGACCTGATCGCGGTCTTGACGTGGCTGGGATCCGACCCGGCCCCGCCGCCGGACAGAGGGCGAACCAAGTCGTGACCAAGGCCTTCAGGAGCCCATGAGCAGGCTGTGACCTGCTCTTTTCCGAGCGGCCGGGATGTTTCACGTGAAACATCCCGGCCTGTTCGCTCCGGACCCGGCGACCACGGGGTGGAGTGTGGGACGGAGTCTGGAAAGATAGGCGCGACGGTGACGTCGCCCCCAGGTCAGGGCCCGCAATAAGCACACTCCCCGCACATCCAAGGAGCGGACAGATGCCCATCGCAACCCCCGAGGTCTACAACGAGATGCTCGACCGGGCGAAGGCAGGCAAGTTCGCCTACCCGGCCATCAACGTGACCTCGTCCCAGACCCTGCACGCTGCCCTGCGCGGCTTCGCGGAGGCCGAGAGCGACGGCATCATCCAGATCTCCACCGGTGGTGCGGAGTTCCTGGGTGGCCAGCACAACAAGGACATGGTCACCGGCGCGGTCGCCCTGGCGGAGTTCGCCCACGTCGTGGCCGGCAAGTACGGCATCACGGTCGCGCTGCACACGGACCACTGCCCCAAGGACAAGCTGGACGGCTACGTCCGTCCGCTCCTGGACATCTCCGCCGAGCGCGTGGCCCGCGGTCTGAACCCGCTCTTCCAGTCGCACATGTGGGACGGCTCCGCCGAGACCCTGGCCGACAACCTCGCCATCGGCCAGGAGCTGCTCGCCAAGGCCGCCGCCGCCAAGATCATCCTTGAGGTCGAGATCACCCCGACCGGCGGCGAGGAGGACGGCGTCAGCCACGAGATCAACGACGAGCTGTACACCACCGTCGACGACGCGCTGCGCACCGCCGAGGCCCTGGGCCTGGGTGAGAAGGGCCGCTACCTGCTGGCCGCCTCCTTCGGCAACGTCCACGGCGTCTACAAGCCGGGCAACGTGGTCCTGCGCCCCGAGCTCCTCAAGGACCTCCAGGCCGGTGTCGCCGAGAAGTACGGCAAGGCCTCGCCGTTCGACTTCGTCTTCCACGGCGGCTCCGGCTCGACGGCCGAGGAGATCGCCACCGCGCTGGAGAACGGTGTCGTGAAGATGAACCTCGACACCGACACCCAGTACGCCTTCACGCGCCCGGTCGCGGACCACATGTTCCGCAACTACGACGGAGTCCTGAAGGTCGACGGCGAGGTCGGTACGAAGTCCAAGTACGACCCCCGCACCTGGGGCAAGGCGGCCGAGGCCGGTATGGCGGCGCGTGTCACCGAGGCGTGCGCGAACCTGCGCTCGACCGGCACCAAGCTCAAGTAGGCACGTACTGAGCAGGCACGCACTCAGTAGGCATCTGCCGCGTACGCATATGAACGCGTGTGCTTCGAGCGCGAGCGGATAAGAGCGTTCGCGCTGCACCGAAGGGCCCGGCCCCCGTCCCGTGACGGCGGACCGGGCCCTTCGGTCGTTCGGGCTCCTCCCCGCCCACTGGTCCGCGTCCCCTGGTCCCCGTCCGTCCCGACGGGGACCAGGGGTGCCGGGGCGCCCCCCGACGCCCCGGTTCCGCGACCGTGCTCGTGGCCCGGCGGCGGGTCCGTCAGGCCGTCATCCCGTACGGCATCGGCTCGACCAGCTCGGTGCCCACGCCCGCCTCGAAGACCTCTTCGCCGTTCTGCACGCCGGTGACCTTGACCGCGGCCGGCCCGGTACGTTCCGCGTGGATCAGGATCGGCGAACCGAATTCGGCGTACCGCTGGTACGTACTCGACACGGACACGGGCAGTACGGCGGGAGCCGCGGTCAGCGCCACGGCGGCCTGGCGGGCGGCCTCCAGCAGGACCATGCCGGGGAGGTGGTCTCCGAGGTGGTCGAAGAGCACCGGATGGCGGGTGTCGTACCGCAGCTGCCACGTGACGGCGGCGGCTGCCCGCTGCGGGGCGGCGGCGAGCACCACGTCGAAGGGGGAGAAGCGACCCACCTGGGCGGGCTGGAGCGGCGCGGAAGGCAGCGAGGGGGTGGGCGTGCGGGTCAGCTGCTCGGCGCGCAGGCGGCGGTAGACGGCGGGGGAGGCCACGTTGTAGCCCGCGTCCCCCGTTGCCACCACGAGGTCGCCGTGGCGCATCGTCACCCGGTAGCGAAGCGCCTGGAGCTGGGAGCCGCGCCGGCGTATCTCGGTGCAGGTGACGTCGAGGTCCAGGTTGGCCGGGGTATCGCCGATGACCAGGTTCTCGGGGATGGTCGTGTAGTCGAGGCCCCACAGCAGGAACTGGTGGCCGAGGGGCACGTCGAAGGCCTGGTGGGCGATGTAGGAGCCGACCTGGCGGATCGTCTCGCAGATCAGCATCGGGTCGTAGTGCGTGCCGGCGATGGGCGCGAAGAAGCTGTGTCCGCGCGGGAGTTGGGCGGTCACGTGGAACCGGTCCTCGGCCGGTCGGCACATACCGGTCAGGAAGACCTCCGCGAGGGCGGCGCGGTGGACGAGCTGGCGGGGCACGGTGGTCGTCAGCTGCCGCTGTGCCCGTTCCGGACACGTGCAGTCCACGGCGGTAGAGGTGTGGTGGGCGAGGACGTTCGTCGGTTCCAAAGTCGTGATCATAAGTTCCCCGAGATCATGGCCGGAGGTGGCGTCCTCGCTTTATGCCGCGAAGTACGTACTCCCGGGTTTGGTTGACTCCTAGAGGAATACCGGAAGTTGCGTCGGTCCTGGCTTGAGAGTGACGTAAACCACACTGGAAGGTCTAGCGGAGTAACCAGTTCCATGAATGAAGCCCTGGTCAATGGAAACACAAGCCAGTTTTCGTCACTCTGCGTCAATTTTCGGCCCACTGGACGCATCTTCAGGGAAGTCGGGTATCTTTTCTCCAGTGCCGACCGCGTACCTGGAAGTATTTTTTGGGGGCCTTCCAGGGCTCTGCGGGTGCTCCCGTCGGCAGGTATCCGGCCGCCCGCCCCGCTCGCTCAGGGCGCGCCGCCCCTCCCGTACCGTCTCGGGCCCCCTCCGATTGGAGACCGATGCACGCCCTCCGGCACGTCAGCCCGCTGGGTCACCTGCGCCTCGCAGCCGTGAACATCGACGGGGTCCTGCTCAACGACACCTTCAGCCCGGTGATCCACCACTTCGTCACCAGCCGCGGCGGGATCTACGACGTGGACGTCGAGCGCGCGGTCTTCTCGCAGTCCCAGACCGTCGCCGCCCGGGCTCTCGGTGCCGCGGCCGGCGTGGACTGGAGCCCGCAGGAGGTGCTGGACGTCTACTTCGAGGAGCGCGCCGCCTATCTCGCGGACCACCCGCTCCACGTGATGCCCGGCGCGGAGGAACTGCTGCTCCGGCTGCGGAGCCTGGGCCTGCGCACCATCTGCTACGGCGGCCTGGACAAGCGGCACTTCGACACGTACCTCGGCCGCTACGCGCACCTCTTCGACGGGCCGGGCTACATCTGCACCAACGACTTCCGGCCGGGCATCCACGAGATCGCGGCGGAGACCTTCGGCCTCGACTACGACCGGGCGCTCTTCATCGACGATGTCGCCAGGGTCTCCGAGGCCGCGCGCGACCTGCGGGTGCCCTTCATCGGGCACCCGAGCGACTTCGAACACGGCTTCCAGGCACGGCTGATGCGCGACGCCGGGGTGCGGCACGTGGTCGGCTCGCTCGGCGAGATCGACGAGGAGCTGCTGCGCGGGCTGGACGCGGAGGCGGCCGTGGGCCGCGCGTGGGCCGCCGCCTGAGACCACCCCGCCTGACGCGGGGCGTGCCCGTGCCGGGCCGTGCCCCGGCCCTGCCGGGTACCGCACCACCCCGTCCGGCGAAACCCCGTACCGCATCACCTCGTACCGCACACCCGTGCCGGTTCCCCCGGTGGCGGCGAACCTCGTACTGCGAGAACAAGAAGGAGAGTCATGGCAGCGGAGCGCATGCTCGACGGCAAGGTCGCGCTGATCACCGGCGCGAGCAGCGGTATAGGGGCCGCCGCAGGGCGGGTCTTCGCCCGTGAGGGTGCCAAACTCGTCCTCATCGCCCGCCGGGAGGACCGGCTCAAGGAGCTGGCCGCGGAGCTGCGGGCCGGGGGAGCGGAAGTCGAGTACGCCGTGGCGGACGTGACCCGTCGCGCCGACACGGCGGCCGCCGTCGAGTTGGCCGTCGGGAGCTTCGGCCGGCTGGACTGCGCCTTCAACAACGCGGGCTGGGGCGCGGGCCGTACCCCGCTGCACGAGATGACCGACGAGCTGTACGACCGGATCATGGACGTGAACCTGCGCGGGGTGTGGAACTGCATGCGCGACGAGATCGCGGCGATGTTGACGACGGGCGGCGGCGCCATCGTCAACAACAGCAGCGTCGCGGGCATCGTCTCGACGCCCGTGGCCTCGCCGTATGTCGCCGCCAAGCACGCCGTGATCGGCCTGACCAAGGCCGCGGCCGTCGAATACGCGGCTCTGGGCATCCGGGTCAACGCCGTTGCCCCGGGCACGACGCGCACCGAGGTGGTCGAGGAGTGGTTCGCGGCGGTGCCGGAGATGGAAGCACGACTGCACGCCGCGACCCCGCAGCCGCGTACCGCGGAACCGGAGGAGATCGCCGAGGCGGCGGCCTGGCTGTGCAGTTCGCGTGCGTCGTTCGTCACGGGCGCCACGATGCCGGTGGACGGAGGCTTCACGGTGGTGTGAAACTCTACTCAGAAGTACGTACCCGGAGGCATGTATTGCCGATCGATCGGGGGCATGGAGAGGGACAGATACGCATGAGGACTGAACGACCCCAGGTCAAGCAGGACCGCGCGGTGCGCACGCGCCAGGCCATTCTGGAAGCGGCGGCCGTGGTGTTCGAGGACCGCGGCTACGACGCGGCGAAGCTGACGGACATCGTCCGCTTGGCCAACGTCACGAAGGGCGCCCTCTACTTCCACTTCGATTCGAAGGAAGACCTGGCTCAGGCGGTCATAGACGCGCAGGTGGGCATGAACCCGGCCTTCACTCCGCAGGAGTTCAAGGCGCAGGAGTTCGTCGACATCGGCATGATCTTCTCGCACCGCCTCCAGCACGACGTGCTCATGCGCGGCAGCGCGCGGCTGACCTTGGAGCAGAACGGCAGGGCGCTGGACCGGGCCGCGCCGTACCAGGGGTGGATCGAGCTGCACACGACGCTGCTGGCCGAGGCCAAGGCGCGGGGGGAGCTGCTCTCGCACGTGGATCCGGCCGGTCCGTCGCGGCTCGTGGTGGGCTCCTTCGCGGGGCTCAACGTCATGTCGCAGACCCTGGGGCTCGATCTGGACGAGGAGGTTTCGGCGCTCTACACGAGCGTGATGCCGAGCCTGGTGGTGTCGGCCGTGGCGATCCGGCTCGACACCGCACCGGGCCGGGGGGCGCGTGCGCTGCACGGGCCGAACGGCGCTCACCTGTGTGATTGCGCGGGTGCGCGGCCGTGGGCTGCCGAGGTGGCGCCTGCCGTGCCCGCCGCCGGCTGACCGCCGCCCAGGGCTGATCGCCGTACCCGGCTGAGCCCTTGACCGCCGTACCGGGCTGAGCCGAGCCGCTCGGCCGCTCACTCCTGTCTCCAAAAACTCGTACCGACGCGATCCCCCTGCCCTCACCAACCGGCAGGGGGATCGCGTGCTGTGCCGCGCGGTGTTGCCGAGCCGCTAGCCAGAAACAAAATGCCGGGTATTATTTTATGCGTGCGGTCGCGCATGCCGAGCCCTGCCTTGCCCCCTGGGAGAAGACTGTGGACATTGACGTACTCGGAGGACTCGACGTCCTTGAGAACGGCGTGCCGGTCGCGCCCGCGGCACCGCCCGCGCGACAGGTCCTGGCGGTCCTGGCGGGCCACGCCGACCAGATGGTCCCGGTCGCCGTGCTCGCCGAGGAACTGGAGGCTTACGCACCGCCCGAGCACACCCGGGCGGTGCTGCACTCCTGCGTGCGTCAGCTGCGCGAGCGGCTGGCCGCCGCCGTGCGCCCCGGCGGCCCGCGCAAGGCGGCCACCATGCTCGTCCAGACGCCCGGCGGATACCTGCTCGACACCGATGGCGGTCGCTCCGACCTGCGGGACTTCGCTCGGGAGGCCGGTGCCGGCTATCGCGCCATGGCGCGGGGCGACCACGAGACCGCCGCCCGCAGGCTGCGCGGAGCGCTGCGCCTGTGGAAGGGCCCGGCCTTCGACGGTGTGAATCCGGGGCCACGGCTCGCCGAGCTGATCGCGGACCTCGAAGCCACCCGGAAGTCGGTCGTGGAGCAGTGGGTGGAAGCCGAGCTGGCCCTCGGCCGGCATCGCGAGCTGCGCACAGGGCTGGCCGAGCTCTCGCGCCCGCGGGGCGGTGCGGGGGACAGCGGCTGGGGACGGCTGCGCCCGGTCCTCCGGGCGGCGGGACCGGCGGGGCCCGTTCCACCTTCGGGAACCGGGTCTGTTTTCCGGGCCTCGGAGCTCGCCGGTACACAGGAAACATACCGAGCACTCGCGGATGTGCTGCGAGCGGACTTCGGTGCCGCGTCCGGTGCCGGTTCGGATGCGGGTACGGCGGCCGCCACAGCCAGTGCCCTGCGGCGCACCCTGCTGCGCGGAACGCCCTCACCCTCCCTGGCCTGACCTGCCCCGTACCCGGTCGTCCCGGCGATAGCCGTGTCCGGCCCCGCCCCCGCGGCAACCCCATCGCCAGCTCCCGACCCCGACCCGCCTCGCGGCCCTCGCCTCCCCGACGCCTGCTTGACCGTGGCCGGACCGGAACCTAGGTTCGGATCGCTTTGGGAGCCGCCGCCACGGGGTACGGCGCCGGCCACGGGGGGATGAGGCGTTATGGCGTGGGACCACGGGACCGGTGTGCTCGCCGTGCTGGAACTCCTCGCCCAGGAGGCGTCATCGGCCCGCATCGACGAACTGCTGCACGACGCCCTGCGCTCCGGCGCCGGTGAAGCCGAACTGGCCCAGATGGCCAAGGCCGCCGTCCTGGCCCGCACGGTCCTGGCCAGCGCCGGCCGCGGCCGGGCCCGGGAGGCCGCCCTCTCCGCGCTCGTGGACACCGCGCACGACCTGACCTCGCCCTACGACCTCGACAGCCTGCTGCGCGTCATCGCCAGGAGGGCGCGCCGACTGCTGAACTTCGACATGGCGTTCGTGAGTCTTCGGCGCTCGGACGGCACCT
Organism: Streptomyces sp. NPDC003034; assembly: GCF_053591375.1. Lineage (NCBI taxonomy): Bacteria > Bacillati > Actinomycetota > Actinomycetes > Kitasatosporales > Streptomycetaceae > Streptomyces > Streptomyces sp. NPDC003034. Next base: position 60,643 of record NZ_JBSFTS010000028.1, on the reverse strand, counting down.
CCTACGTGCGCACCTCCGAAGGGGACACCACCGCGCTGGGCGTCGGATGCGAACCGGGGGCCGGCCCGAGCCTCGGCAGCCTCGCCCAAGAGCGCCGCGCTCCCGTGTGGAGCGCCGACTACCCCGAAGACGACACCGTCCCGCACAATCCGGCCGTCGACGCGCTGGTACGGGCCGAGGGGCTGCGCGCGGTCATCGCGGTCCCGCTGCGCCACGGCGACTCCACGCTGGGCGCGCTGTACTGCGCCCACCGCAAGGTCCGCCACTTCACCCCGGACGAGATAGGGGTGATGCTCTCGCTGGCCGACCTGGCGGCGCTCGCCGTTCAGAAGGCCAGCCTGCTGGAGCGCACCCGGGACGAGGTCACCGAGCTGGAGCACTTCAGCTCCGCGACCAACACGACCCTGACCCGCGTCCGCCACCTGTGGGAGTGCCACGCGCGCCTGGTCCGGCTGGTACTCGACGGGGCCCGGCTGTCCACGCTCGCGCGGGCGACCGCGGACGCGCTGGACGGCGTACTGCAAGTGCGGGATCCGGGCGGGCGCCCGCTGACCGCCGCCGATGACATGCCCGGCCTGGACGAGGAGGCCGTCACCCGGGCCGCGCTCCAGGCGCACACCGGGCGGATCCCCGTCGCGCTTCCCGGAGAGGTGTGGGTGGCGCCGGTGACGGCCGGGGCCGAGGACCTCGGGGTGCTGGTCCTGCGCGCGTCCGCGCCGCTGACGGACGAGGACGTGCGGTTACTGGAGCTGGCCGCGCAGGCGGTGGCCGCCCTGCTGCTGATCCAGCGGGGCACGGCGGCGGCCGAGGGCCCCGTCCACGACGAGCTGCTGCAGGACCTGCTGGACCGGCCGCACCGCGCCGACCTGGATCTGCGGGAGCGCACCCGCCGGCTCGGGCTCGACCTGGACGTGCCGCACGTGGTGGTGGTGGCCCGCCCCGAGGGCGGGGAGCTGGGCAAGGCGGTCGCCTGGGCGAGCTCGTACGCGTACCGCCGCAGCGGCCTCAAGGGTGTGCGCCGGGGCTGCATCGTGCTCCTGCTGCCGGGCGGCGACGCATCGCTGGCGGCACGTCAGGTCTCGGCGGAACTGTCGCCGCTGCTCGGCCATCCCGTCTCCACGGGTGCGGCCGGCCCCACCAAGGGCGCCTCGGGCGTGGCCGCGGTGTACGAGGAGGCCGCGCGCTGCCTGGACGCCCTGACCGCGCTCGACGGAGTCGGCGGCACGGCGTCCCTGCGCGAACTGGGCTTCCTCGGACTGCTGCTGTCGGCCGACCACGACGTGGACGCCTTCATCGCCTCCACCATCGGGCCGGTCCTGGAGTACGACGAGACGCGGCTCACCGAGCTGACGCGCACCCTGGACGCGTACTACGAATCCGGCGGCAGTCCCACGCATGCCGCCGAAGCCCTCCACGTGCACCCGAACACCGTGTCGCGCCGCCTGGAGCGCATCGCGGAACTCCTGGGCGAGGGCTGGCAGAAGCCGGCCCAGGCCCTGGAGATCCAGATGGCTCTGCGGCTGCGCAAGACGCGCGTGGTCCTCCAGGACCACCGCGCGGCGCCGGAACACGCGTGCCCCCGGAGCGAGGCCTGACGGCCCCGCCCGGGGACCCCGCCGCCAGGGGGGACGGCCCTGGGACTTCTCGTCGCAGTCCCCCCGGGGGGTGGGGCTTGGACGAGAGGACCTGGCGGCGGGGAGCTTGTCAGCGGCCTGCCAGGGCCGCGTGGGCGCGGATGGGCGCGGCGGGCCGCCGCATGCCGAGTCCCGCCGCCACGCCCACCGGCACGCCCAGGCGCGGGGGCGCCAGGGGACGGGCCACCGGCGCGGACGCAGCCGCGCGGGCCACCGGCGCGGACGCAGCCGCCGGGAGCTGGATGCCCCCGCCCAGGGCAAGGGCCGCGTGGGCTATCGAAGCCAGCGTCACATGGCGGTGCCAGCCCGGCAGGGACCGCCCCGAGAAGTCGCGCAGCCCGACCTCCCGCACGCTGTCCCCGGCCGCCATCGCCACCCGCCGCGCCTGCTTCGTCATCCGGACCAGCGCGCCGGGCGGCGTCCGCGTCATGTCCGTCAGCCACAGCTGTGTCGGGAGCCTGCGCGCGTCCGGCCACTCCCCGAAGAGCAGCACCTCGCGCCGCCGCCCCGGTGCCGGGTCCGGCACCATCACCCGTACCGCCGCCACCAGCGAGCTGCGCCGGACGCCGGGCCGGTCCGGGTCGGCCCATTCGACCGGCATGCGCAGGCCCCGTACGTTCTGCAGGATGTCCCGCGCGGACAGCGTGCCGGCCCCGAATCCCGGCAGCGCCGGATCGGTCACCAGCAGCCGTGCGGCGGAGCTGACGCGTGCCACCACGGGCACCCGGGCCTCGGCGAACCGGTTCAGCGTGGACCGGGTGGCGATGTCGCGGATGTCGAGGACCACCGGCCGTACGGACATCTGGCCGTCTCGTACGGATTCCAGCACTCCGGTCACGGCGCAGGCCTCGTACGACTCCTCCGTGTGCTGCGGATCGCGCTGCTCGCAGTCCGGAGCCGTCGCTCCCGGCCCCCGGCCTTGTCCCTGCGGCTGCCCCTGTCCCAGTCCCAGTCCCTGTCCCTGTGCCCGTCCCGGTTCCCGGTCCCCTTCCCGCTCCCCGCCGCAGCGCTGCGACTCGTCCTCCGGCAGGAACAGCCGCCACCCCACCGGCGTGGTCACACCGGCGGAGGTGAACCAGGTCCCGAAGGCCTGCTGTCCCCGGAACATCTGGCCCTGGTGCGGGTCGAAGCGGTGGCCCACGCCCACCGAGTGGTCCCCGCCCTTCGGGATGGCCATCGGCTGCGCGACCCACGCGTTGAGCGGGGTGGTCTGCCCCAGGTACTGCGTGAGCGCGGTCCGGATCGGCTGCCAGTCCCAGGTGGAACCGGCGATGAAGTGGTGCAGGGCCTGTTCGGCGGCCGGACCGCCGGGCCCGATCTGATGGGCGATGTTGCGGATCGACTTGCGGCCCTCGGCGGCGAGCAGTCCGCGTACGTACTGACGCCCCCGCTCCCGTTGGTCCCGGCGCCGCAGTGACGTGAACACCGCCGCGCACAGTTCCTCGACCGCATCGTCCACCGCGTCACGTCGGAGCCGGACCGCGGGACCGCGCTCCGGCTGCTGTCGATCCGTGCCCGGTCTGGTGCTGTTGGTCCTCATGGCGCTGTTGGTGTTCACGACATCCCCCTTCGTCGATGGCACCTCTACCGTCGTTCCGGGGGACCCCTCTCGGGGAGGTGTGCCGGGCACACGGCTGGGTCGCGCGGTGGTGGGGAGCCCACCACCGCATCGGGCCCGGGGGTCAGACCAGCAGGGGTGCGACGAGGGCCGGTCCGGTGGCGGCGCCGAGGTGGTAGCAGGTAATGAACAGCCCTATTCCGCTTAGGGGTTGCGCATCCTGCGGCCCGCCGGTGGCCAACCGCGACAGCAGGACCCGTCCCACCGGGACCGCCAGGAGCGCGACGGCGCCGCACGCGAGCGGGAGCACCACCCCGGGCCCCGGGCCACCCCCGGTCAGGGCGGCCGCGGCGAACGGGAAGCCGAACGGCGCGGCGGCCAGCAGGAAGGCGAGTCCCAGGACGCTGACCGGCGGCGGCGTACGGCCCCGCACGGCGGAAGCGGCACCGCGCCGCCCGCCCGGCCGGACCTGGAGCCAGCCCACCAGCAGCATGCCCGCCACCAGCAGTACGGCCCCGGCCACGACCGGCGCCTGCGGCACGCACAGCAGCGCGGTGACCCAGACGGCCAGCAGCCCGGCTCCGAGGCGGCCGAAGGCGCCGGGGGCGCCGTCGGCGACGACGCTCGGGCGGGTCCGGGTGGGGGCGGGCGACCAGCCCGCCACCACCGGTACGGCCACCAGGCCCACGGCGGTCAGCATCAGGACCAGCCGCCACGGCGCCACCGCCGCCAGCAGCCACCCGGCGGCCGGCGCGACGGCCCCCGCGGCGGCGATCCCGAGGACGAGCACGCCCGCCCGGCGCGGCGTCGCCGCCAGGGTGATCGCCACGGTGGTGAGCCCGCCGCCGCCGACGCCTTGCAGGGCGCGCCCCGCGACGGCGGGCGCCAGCACGGGCCAGATGGCCACCAGGACCGTTCCGGCCAGCATCAGGGCCGCGCTCACGATCACGGTGACCCGTGCTCCGCGGCGCGTGATCAGCCGCGCCAGCAACGGCGTCCCGACGGCCACGCCCCACCCGAAGCCCGTGCTGAGCCAGGTGGTGGCCGGGCCCGGGACCGCGAGCCCGGTGGCGAGGTCCGCGGTGAGCAGCGCCGGGACGGTCATCCCGAAGCCGAGGGGCGCCACGAGCAGCAGGAGCCAGCCGACGGGCACCCGCCGGACGGCGGCGGGCGCGGGCCGCGTTCCCCGCCCGGGACCCGGCCCTGGCCCCGGCCCCGGCCCCGGTCCCGGCCCCGGTCCCGGCCCCGGCCCCGGCCCCGGTCCCGGCCCCGGCCCCGGCCCCGGTCCCGGTCCTGGCTCCGGTTCGGGGCTCGCCCCGCCCAGCGCTTCGTACGCCAGAGCCGTCACCGGGCGGCCAGCAAGTCCCGTACCGCTTGGGCGAGGTGGTCGGTCAGCAACGCGCCGCCCTCGTCCTCGGTGGCCGGACCACGGCCCTCATCGCGTTCGTCGCCGCGCGATTCCCAGGTCGGCCGGGTGCTGCTTTCAATGTTTTCGATGGTCACATGTGACATGGGAAGGAGCCCTTCGGGTGCGGTGAGGGAAACGGATCCGTGGCACCGAGTAGTGACACCCAGTCATATTGCGTATACGACCGGAGCGGTGTCAGTCGGCCCCACCCCAGTCCGTCAAACCCCCGGGGCCGAATCTGGGGAGTTGACGCACTCGCGCACGCCGGTGTCCCGCCCGCTCCGGTCACGCCCGCCCGCGTGCCGCCCGCTTCCTGTCACGCGCGTCCGCGTCCCGCCCGCTCCTGTCGCGCCCGTCCACGTCGCGCCCGCCGGTGTCGCCCGGTCCCGCGCCGCCATACCCCAGACTGGGCGCATGTCCATTCACGAGAACCTGCTCGGGGGCCCCGCCCCCACCCACCTCCCCGACGAGCCCGGCCGTGCGGCCCTCGCCGCCGGTACGCCCGCCGTCGAGGTGGCGGCCGCGCACCCCACCTCCTCCCTCGCCTGGGCGCTGCTCGCCGACGAGGCCTTCGCCGCCGACCGCACGGTCGAGTCGTACGCCTACGCCCGCACCGGCTACCACCGCGGTCTCGACGCGCTGCGCCGCGCCGGCTGGAAGGGCCACGGCCCGGTGCCGTGGGAGCACGAGCCGAACCGCGGCTTCCTGCGCGCCCTGCACGCCCTGGCCCGCGCGGCCGAGGCGATCGGTGAGAAGGAGGAGTACGAGCGCTGCTCGACCTTCCTGCGCGACTCCTCCCCGACGGCGGCGGACACGCTGAACGCCTGAGCCGGGACATCCCGCGGGGGGTGGCGCAGTGACCTGTGCCACTCTCCGCTGGAGCCGCGCCGGGGCGGCGTCCTATGATGCGGGCAGGGGACCGGGGCTCCACTCACCTCACGGAAGGAGCGGACCGCTACCCGGAAGCACGTGTCGAGGAGACAGCGATGTCGAACGCCCTTGATGCCTCCGGAGCCGGTTCGGAAACCCCGAACCTCGACTTCGACGGCACGACCCCCTACGAGGACTACGTCCAGGCGGACGTCCTCACCCACCTCCAGCACCTGCGCTCGGACGATCCGGGCGAGATGGTCTTCCTGGTCACCACCCAGGTCATGGAGCTGTGGTTCACCGTCATCGTCCACGAGTGGGAGACGGCGGCCGGCGCGCTGCGCGAGGACCGGATCCCCGTCGCGATGGACGCGCTGAAACGATCCCTCCGCGAGCTGGAGGCGCTCAACGCCTCCTGGCGTCCGCTCGCCCAGCTCACCCCGGCCCAGTTCAATTCCTACCGCTCCGCCCTGGGTGAGGGTTCCGGTTTCCAGTCGGCGATGTACCGCCGGATGGAGTTCCTGCTCGGTGACAAGTCGGCCTCCATGCTGGTCCCGCACCGGGGCGCCCCCCGCGTCCACGCGGAACTGGAGAAGGCCCTCCACGAGCCCAGCCTCTACGACGAGGTCCTGCGCCTGCTGGCCCGCCGAGGCTTCCCGGTCCCGGCCGCCGTCCTGGACCGCGACCTCTCGCAGCGCTACGAGCCTTCGGCCGAGGTCGAGGCCGTCTGGACGCAGCTGTACGCCTCCCCGGACCAGCACCCGGACCTCCACCGCCTGGGCGAGGTCCTGACGGACGTCGCCGAGCTCGTCTGGCGCTGGCGCAACGACCACCTGGTGGCCACCCGCCGCGCGATGGGGGCCAAGACCGGTACGGGCGGCTCCGCCGGGGTGACCTGGCTGGAGAAGCGCGCCCAGAAGAACGTCTTCCCGGAGCTCTGGACGGCCCGAAGCTATGTCTGACCGGATCCCGGAGAAGTCCCCCGTCCTGCCCCGGGCCGCCTCTGCCTCTGGCCCGGCGGCCGGCTCTGCCCCGGCGGCCGGCCAAGCCCGCCCCGGCTCGCTGTCCCCGGCCGGAGCCGCCCCGGCCCACCTGGCCGGCATAGCCGGCACAGCCGACCTGGCCGAGCGCGCCGCACGGCTGGACGCCGCCGACGAGCTCGGCAAGCTGCGCGAGCGCTTCACCCTCCCCGACGGAGTCGTCTACCTGGACGGCAACTCCCTCGGCGCCCTCCCGGCGGGAGTCGCCGCCGCCACCGCGGACGTCGTCACCCGGCAGTGGGGCGAGCTCCTCATCCGGTCCTGGGACGAGAGCGGCTGGTGGACCGCCCCCGAGCGGATCGGCGACAAGATCGCCCCCCTCATCGGCGCCGCCCCCGGCCAGGTCGTGGTGGGCGATTCCACCAGCGTCAACCTCTTCAAGGCGCTGGTCGGTGCCGCCCGCCTCGCCTCCCCGGGCCGTACCCGGATGCTGGTCGACGCCGCCACCTTCCCCACCGACGGCTACATCGCCGAGTCGGCGGCCCGTATGACCGGCCTCACCGTCACGCCGGTGGACCCCGCCCAGGCGGCGCGGGCGATCGGCGCGGACACGGCCGTCGTCCTCCTCAACCACGTCGACTACCGCACCGGCCGCCTCCACGACCTGCCCGCCCTCACGGCGGCCGCGGGCGCCGCCGGGGCGATCACCGTCTGGGACCTGTGCCACTCCGCCGGGGCCCTCCCCGTCGGTCTGGACGCGTACGGTGTCGACCTGGCGGCCGGCTGCACGTACAAGTACCTGAACGGCGGCCCGGGCGCCCCCGCGTACCTGTACGTCGCCGCCCGCCACCAGGCCGCCTTCGACTCCCCCCTCCCCGGCTGGAACAGCCACGCCGAGCCCTTCGCCATGACCCCGGGCTACCGCCCGGCCGATGGTGCGACGCGCGGCCGGGTCGGGACCCCGGACATCCTGTCCATGCTGGCCCTGGAGGCGGCCCTCGACGTCTGGGACGGAGTCGGGGTCGAGGCCGTACGGGCCAAGTCGCTCGCCCTGACCGACTTCTTCCTCGAATGCGTGGCGGCGTACGTCCCGCAGGGCCGGGCCGAGTCGGTCACCCCGGCCGAGCACGGGCACCGCGGCAGTCAGATCTCCCTGCGCACGGAGAACGCCCGGGAGGTCATGGGGCAGCTCATCTCCCGCGGCGTCATCGGCGACTTCCGTGCCCCCGACGTCCTGCGCTTCGGCTTCACCCCGCTCTACGTCGGTTTCGCCGACGCGGAGCGTGCCGCCCGCACACTGGGTCACATTTTCGGGTGACCCGGTAGCGAAACGTCACCTCACAGGGCGGGCGGGGCTACGGCCCCGCCCGCCCTGCCGCATCCCGGACCCCGCACGGAAGCTTCCGTTCCAGACTGATACGGTCCCGCTCTGCCGGTACACCGGAACATCTGTCCCCGCTGTCCCACGCGTTACCGAGAGGTTGAGCCGATGACGGACCCCGCCGCAGTGGAACGGGACGCCGCCGAGGCCGCCTCGGCCTTCGCCCACCCGGCCGTGCCGCCGGACGCGAGCGCCGCGTACGGACAACACCCGGACCACGTCATCGACTTCTACGCCCCGCGCGGCGAAAGCCGCGGCCCGGCCCCGCTGGTGGTGGTCCTGCACGGCGGAGCCTGGCGCGCCCCGTACGACCGGCAGCACGTCGCGCCCTTCGCGGACTTCCTGGCCCGGCAAGGTTTCGCCGTCGCCAATGTCGAGTACCGGCGTGGCCGTTCCCTCCCGCACCAGAACGCCGAGGGCCCCGTAGCCGGACGCTGGCCCGAGACCTTCGAGGACGTCGCCGCCGCGATGGACGCCCTCGCGCGGCTGACCGCCGCCGCCCTCCCGCAGGCCGATGTCCGCCGCATCGTGCTCACCGGCCACTCGGCCGGTGGCCAGCTCGCCCTGTGGGCGGCGGCCCGGCACGTGCTCCCGTCCGGCTCCCCGTGGAGGCTGCCCTCCCCGCCGCCGCTGCGCGGCGTGGTGGCGCTGGCCCCGATCGCGGACTTCGCGGTGGCGCGGCAGCTGGAGGTCTGCGGCGGCGCGAGCGAGCAGCTGCTGGGCGGCGCGGAGCACTGGTCCGAGCGCCTCCCGTACGCGGATCCGGCCGCCCTGCTTCCGACGGGCATCGCCACGGCGGTGGTCCACGGCCGCGAGGACATCGTGGTCCCGGCGCGGGTCTCCGAGGCCTACGTGGCGGCGGCCGCCCAGGCGGGTGAGACGGTCGGCCTGACCCTGCTGGACGGGGTCGGCCACTTCCCCCTGATCGACCCGGCGGCGGACGCCTGCGCGGTGGTGGCGGAAGAAATCTCCCAACTGGCCTGGTAACCCCCGCTGGTCCACCGCGGGGACGCCGAAGGGGCGGGCGCCCTGGCGCACCGCCCCTTCGGGTATCGGACCGGTCGTCCCTACAGGAACGAGTTGATCTGGATCGTCTCGGTGCGGCCGGGGCCGACGCCGATCGCGGAGATCGGGGCGCCCGACATCTCCTCCAGGGCCTTGACGTACGCCTGGGCGTTCGCCGGGAGGTCGTCGAAGGTCTGGGCCTTGGTGATGTCCTCGGACCAGCCGGGGAGGTATTCGTAGATCGGCTTCGCGTGGTGGAAGTCCGTCTGCGAGTACGGGAGCTCCTCGACGCGCTTGCCGTCGATCTCGTACGCGACGCAGACCGGGATCTGCTCCCAGCCGGTCAGCACGTCGAGCTTGGTGAGGAAGAAGTCGGTCAGGCCGTTCACGCGGGTGGCGTAGCGCGCGATCGGCGCGTCGAACCAGCCGCAGCGGCGGTCACGGCCGGTGGTCACACCGCGCTCGCCGCCGATGCGGCGCAGGTCCTCGCCGTCCTTGTCGAACAGCTCGGTCGGGAACGGGCCCGCGCCCACACGCGTGGTGTAGGCCTTCAGGATGCCGATGACGCGGCTGATCTTCGTCGGACCGACACCCGTGCCGGTGCAGGCGCCGCCCGCGGTCGGGTTCGAGGAGGTGACGAAGGGGTACGTGCCGTGGTCGACGTCGAGCAGGGTGCCCTGGCCGCCCTCGAAGAGCACGACCTTGTCCTCGTCCAGCGCGTTGTTGAGGATCAGGGTGGTGTCGGCGACGTACGGCTTGATCTGCTCCGCGTACTGGAGCATCTCTTCGACGATCTGGGCCGAGTCGATCGCGCGGCGGTTGTACAGCTTCGCGAGGAGCTGGTTCTTGCCCTCCAGGGCCGCTTCGACCTTCTGGGTGAGGATCGACTCGTCGTAGAGGTCCTGGACGCGGATGCCGATGCGGTTGATCTTGTCCGCGTACGTCGGGCCGATGCCCCGGCCGGTCGTACCGATCTTGCGCTTGCCGAGGAATCGCTCGCCGACCTTGTCGAGAGTGACGTTGTACGGCGTAATGAGGTGCGCGTTGCCGCTGATGAGCAGCTTGGAGGTGTCGATTCCGCGCTCATTGAGGCCGCGCAGCTCAGAGAGCAGGACGGCCGGGTCGACGACGACGCCGTTACCGATGACCGGGGTGCATCCGGGGGAGAGGATGCCGGAAGGGAGAAGGTGCAATGCGTACTTCTGGTCGCCTACGACGACCGTGTGGCCGGCGTTGTTGCCGCCCTGGTAGCGCACTACATAGTCAACGGATCCACCGAGCAGGTCGGTGGCCTTTCCCTTGCCCTCGTCACCCCACTGAGCTCCGAGCAGCACAAGAGCGGGCACAGGCGTACACCTCTTCCGGATGGGGCATGTCCAAGGTCAGGGGGCGTACGACGATGTACACCGCAGACTGAGCCGTCGGACCGGTACCCCGGAATAAACGAAGGCCCTGGCGCAATAGCGCAAGGGCCTCTTGCACAAAGATGCTACCCGAGGAAGGACCGAGGTGTCGGCTCCAGAGCCCACCATGAGCCATGCGGGCGCGCCGGTAGGCGGCCTCCTTGTGCTCGTCGACCCGGTCGCCCGCCGTCTTGACGGCGAGTCCGTGCGGATCGCGAAGGATGTGTTGTCAGCGGGAGCGGCGGCGAAAATCTGCCTCCCGGATTCGCAGGAGGAGTTTGCGCGGGCTCTCGCCCGCCGGGGTCATCGGCGGCTGGTGATCGTGGGCGACGACCGGGCCCTGGTGCGGACCGTCGGGCTGCTGCACCGGGAGCGGGGGCTGGGCGAGGGAGCCCTGTCCCTGGTGCCGGTGGGGCATGCGGGGTCCCTCAAACTGGCGCGCTCGCTCGGCGTGCCGCTGTCGGCGGTGCCGGCCGCGCGGGCCGTGCTCGACGGGTCGGTACGGACGTGCGACCTGCTGGTGGACGACAGCGACGGGGTGGTGCTGGGCGGGCTGCGGATCCCGCCGCTGCGGACGGCCGTCCCGCGGGCGGGCGGGCCGTCCGTGTGGAGCGCGTACCGCTCGCTGGTCCGGACGCTGGTCGGGCCGCCGGGCGCGGGCGGTGGCGCGGGGCGCCACCGGCTGCGGGTCGAGGCCGACGGGGTGGTGCTGGCGGATGTGGACCGGCCGGTGGAGGACGTCTCGGTGGCGACGCGGGACGACGGCGGCCTGGCGGAGGTCGTGGTCCGGATCGGCGGTAGTGGCTCGGTCGCTGCGGGCGGTGACGGTGGTGGTCGCGATGGGTCGGCGGTGCGGGCGCGGGCGAAGACGGTCACGGTGTCGGGCGCGGACTTCCGCTACCGGGCCGACGCGGCGATGACCGGCCCGGTCCGGCGGCGTACGTGGACCTTGCTGGCCGGCGCCTGGGCCCTCACACTGCCGCGCTGAGCGGGCGGGGGCAGGGGGCGGGGGTGACGGGAGGGCTGCGGGGTGAGCGGCTGGGGGCGGCCGGGCACCTCCGCCGGCCCGTCCCGGACCAGATGTATTGACTAGAACGTCACGAGCAGCTCCTCCAGGCCCCGGATCACGTACCCCTCGCGCCATCGCGGCTCCGCCACGAGCCGCATGGGTGGCACCCCCTGCGCGAGCAGCGCCCCGAACGAAGCCTCCAGCTCCCGCCGTGCCAGCGGCGCGCCCAGGCAGTAGTGGATGCCGGCGCCGAAGCTCAGGTGCGGATTGTCGGTCCGTACGAGGTCCAGCGCGTCGGGCCGCTCGAAGCGCGCGGGATCCCGGTTCGCAGACTCGAACAACAGTGCGACCTCGGCTCCGCGTCGGATGACGGTGTCCCCGATCCGGATGTCGTCGAGCACCCAGCGCTCGAACATCTGGAGAGGGGTGTCGTACCGCATGAGTTCATCCACAGCTGTGGACAAGTTTTTGGATTGCGCGGCTGGGGGCTGGGCACGGAGCGCCGCGAGCTGTGCGGGATTGCGGAACAGCGCCCACCAGCCGTTGACCGTGGTGTTCACGGTGGCCTCGTGTCCGGCGTTCAGCAGCAGCACGCAGGTGGAGATCATCTCCTGTTCGCTGAGCCGCCCTTCCTCATCGTGGGCGGCGATCAGCCCGGAGATCAGATCCTCCCCGGGGCGGGAGCGCCGCTCGGCGATCAGGCCCCGCAGGTACGCGCTGAACTCGACGCTCGCCCGCACCGCGCGCCGAGCCGTCTCCTCGTCCGGCCGGAGCTCGAACATCCCGCAGATGTCCGCCGACCAGGGCCGCAGCAACCCCCGGTCCGCCGCAGGCACCCCCAGCAGCTCGGCGATCACGGCCACCGGCAGCGGCTCGGCCACGGCGGTGAGCAAATCCCCGCCGCCCTCCGCCAGCAGCTGCCCCACGAGCTCTCCGGCCAGCCGCTCCACGGCGGGCACGAGCCGCTCCACGGTCCGAGGGGTGAACGCCTTCGCCACCAGCCTGCGCACCCGCGCGTGCGCGGGGTCCTCCAGATCCAACAAGCCGTTGCCGTTGAGCACGTGGAAGGGCTCCTGCTCCGGCGGCGGAGCAGCCCGCCCGAACTCCTCGTGCGTGAACCGGTGGAGGTAGGTCCGCCCGAGCCGCCGGTCCCGCAGCAGAGCGCTCACATCGGCGTAATGCGGCACGAGCCACTGCCCGGTCTCCTGCGACCACACGGCCCGCCCCCGCGCCCGCAACTCCCCGTAGGCGGGGTACGGATCGGCGACGAACTCGGCATCCCACGGATCGAATCCCATCCCCGCACCCTAGGCCCTGCCGTCAGAGTCCCTCCGGAGCCACTTTGACGACCGGACCGTAGCTCCTGATGCGCCGTCACTCATACCAGCCGGAGCCGGCGTTGTAACGGCACTGCCAGGCCGCAGTCGGAGGGCGTCCACAGCCCAGGCCCAGGCCCAGCGGCCGGCGCGGGCGCCGGCGGGCTAGCCGGGGGTCACCAGCCGGGTCTCGTAGGCGAAGACCGCCGCCTGAGTGCGGTCGCGCAGGCCCAGCTTCACCAGGATGCGGCTCACATGGGTTTTGATCGTGGACTCCGCGATGATCAGCCGGTGGGCGATCTCCGCATTGGACAGTCCCTGCGCGATCAGTACCAGCACCTCCGTCTCCCGCTCGGTCAGCTCCCCCGCTCTCGCCGGGTCGGCCAGCCTCGGCGCCTCCGAGAGCTTCGAGAACTCCACGATCAGCCGCTTGGTCACCGACGGCGCCAATAGCGCCTCCCCGGCCGCCACGACCCTCACCCCGTCGGCCAGCTGACGGGCCGACGCGTCCTTCAGCAGGAACCCGGAGGCCCCGGCCCGCAGCGCTTGGTACACGTACTCGTCGAGGTCGAAGGTCGTCAGGACCAGCACCTTCGCGTCCGTGTCGGCTGCCACGATCTCCCGCGTCGCCTCCAAGCCGTTCATCACCGGCATCCGGATGTCCATGAGCACCACATCCGGTCGGAGCGCGGCCACCTGGGCGATGGCCTGGCGGCCGTCCACCGCCTCGCCCGCCACCTCGATGCCGTCCATGGCGTTCAGCAGGACCGAGAAGCCCTCGCGGACCATCATCTGATCGTCGACGATCAGCACCTGGATGGTCATGCCGGCGTCTCCCCGGCCGCCGCCTCCGGACGGCTGCGCACCGGTATGAACACCGCCACCTCGTACCGGCCGCTCTCCGTCTCCCCGGCGGTCATCTCCCCTTCCAGCATGGCCACCCGCTCCCGCATACCCGTGATCCCGTGTCCCGCCCCCGGCGAGGGACGCACGTCTCCGGTCGCCGCCTCATTGACGATCCGTATCCCGAGGCCGCCCAGCACATACGACACCTCCACCCCGGCCGCGGCGCCCGGCGCGTGCCGCAGCGTGTTGCTCAAGGCCTCCTGGATGATCCGGTACGCCGAAAGCTCCACACCCTGCGGCAACTCGCGCACCGCGCCCGTGACCGTCTTCTCCACACTCAGCCCGGCTTCGCGCACATTGGCCAGCAGCCCGTCCAGCGCTGCCAGCGTCGGCTGCGGGGCGTCCGGGGCCTCGTAGTCCGCGGAGCGCACGACACCCAGCACCCGGCGCAACTCGGTCAGGGCCGCCACCGCGTTCTCCCGGATGGTGACGAAAGCCGCCTCCAGCTCGGGTGGCGGATTCTTCACGCGGTACGGCGCCGCCTCCGCCTGGATCGCCACCACCGACATGTGGTGAGCCACGACGTCGTGCAGTTCTCGCGCGATGGTGGTGCGCTCCTCCAGCAGTGTCCGCTTGTCCCGCTCGACGGCGGTGACCTCCTGCTGCGCGGTGACCTCCGCCTGCGCGTGGCGGCGTATCTGGATGCTGCTCGCGATCGCCAGGGCGATGGCCGAGGCCACGACCATCAGCGCCAGGGTCGGCCCGTACCGGCCGACGAGCAGCGCCGAGAGTCCGACGCCGAGCACCAGGGTGGACACCCACATCCACACGGCTATCCGGGGCCCGGTCCGCAAGGTGACGAGAACCAGGACGGAGAGGTAGGCGACGAAGCTCCCGGGAGTCCAGGGCCAGGAGTCGAATCCGCTGAGCGCGCCCACCACCAGCGTCATCACCGCGGCCGCCCACCACGCGGCGATCGGACGGGTGAGCGTCATCACGACGGGGACCGCGGCCATGAGACCTGTGGCGAGGAGGGCCGCATCGCCCATGTAGCCCACCCGCGAGGTGAGGGTGAAGAGCACGACGAAGGCGGCGAGCGCTCCCACCGCGATGTGGCGGCTCCAGGCGGCATACGGGCGTATCCCCTCGGGCAGCCGCCGGGCGAACCGCCCATCGGTGCCCGTCAGCGGCAGGGGTCGATAGGCGGAGGCATCGGTGATGAGGTCTTGGCGCAAGGTCTGGAGCAACCTTGAGGCCATTTTGAATTCCGGTGTCCGGGCTGTGCCCCCGGTGGTCGTCTCGCTCACATACAGACCGTAGGTCCGGCCGGCTGTAGTCCGCGTCGCCGCTGATGGGGATATCCAGGGGTCCCTCTCAGGTACTACCCGGGCGCGTCAGTACCCCGTCGGACGGATCAGACCCGTCTCATACGCGAACACCGCGGCCTGGGTCCGGTCCCGCAGGCCCAGCTTGACCAGGATCCGGCTGACATGCGTCTTGACCGTCTGCTCGGCCAGGATCAGGTGCTCGGAGATCTCCGCGTTCGACAGTCCCTGGGCGATCAACGACAGGACCTCGGTCTCCCGCTCGGTCAGTTCGTCGATCCTGGCCCGCGACGGCGCTCGCGGCGCTCCCATCCGGGAGAACTCCGTGATCAGCCGCTTGGTGATGTTCGGCGAGAGCAGCGCCTCACCGGCGGCCACCACCCGCACCCCTTCCGCGAGCTGGTCGGCCGACGCGTCCTTGAGGAGGAAGCCCGAGGCTCCGGCCCGCAGGGCCTCATACACGTACTCGTCCAGGTCGAAGGTGGTCAGAACCAGCACCTTCACGGTGGCGCCGGGGACTCCGGTGATGACGGAGGTGGCCTCGATGCCGCCCATCCCCGGCATGCGGATGTCCATCAGGACGACATCGGGGCCGAGCTCGGTGACCTTCCGCACGGCGTCGGCCCCGTCCACGGCCTGGCCGACGACTTCGATGTCGGGCTGGGCGTTGAGGAGCACGGTGAAGCCCTGCCGGACCATCATCTGGTCGTCGGCGATCATCACCTTGATCGGGGTCGCGCTGGCGCTCATGCGGTCCTACTTCGTATCGGGCTTGGGATCGGGCGTCGTCTTGGGCTTCGGAGTGCGTTCCGGTGCGGGCTTCGTCCGGGATCTCGCCTCGGGTGAGGCGTCGCCGGGCGGATCCATCGGGAGTACGGCGCTCACCTCGTACCCGCCGTCGGGACGTGGGCCGGCGGCCAGCTCGCCCCCCAGCATGCCTGCCCGCTCCCGCATCCCCAGCAGTCCGTGTCCCGCCCCGGGTGAGGGCGGAGCGGGCCGGGTGGGCACGGAATTGGCGACGCACAGGTGCAGATCACGCGGACCGTACGCGATCCCGACCTCCACCTGCGAACCGGGCGCATGGCGCAGGCAGTTGCTCAGCGCCTCCTGCACGATCCGGTATGCGGTGAGGGCGACGCCCGGCGTCAGCGGCCGGCGGATGCCCGCGATCTCGGTGGTGACCTCCAGCCCCGTCCCACGCACGTTCTCCACGAGGCTGTCCAGATCGGCCAGCGTGGGCTGCGGGTGGTGGGGACCGGCGGGGCCGTCCGGCTGCTCGGAGCGCAGGACCCCCAGCACCCGGCGCAGCTCCGTCAGCGCCTCCAAAGCGTTCTGCCGGATGCCCGCCAGGTTCTCCTTGAGCTCCTCGGACGGATTCTCCACCAGGTGCGGGGCGACTTGGGCCTGGATGGAGATGACCGACATGTGGTGCGCGACCACGTCGTGCAGCTCACGGGCGATGCGGCTGCGCTCCTCCAGCAGGGTGCGCCGGGCCCGCTCCTCCTCGGTGAGGGTCTCCTGCTGAACCAGTTCGCCGCGCGTCAGGCGCACAGCGCGCAGCGCGTATCCGAGAAGCCCCACGAAGCCGAAGAGGAGCAGGGCTATGAAGATGCTGCTCCCGCTGCGCGCCGGCCGGAAGAGCCCCTCGGCCAGGCCGGTCAGGGCGACCGATACGCCGACGGCCGTGATCGTCACCCGCGGCGGAACCCGCAGCGCGAGCAGCAGGAGCACGGCCGCGAAGGGGAAGATCCCGCCGGGCATCCATGGCCAGGTCTGGCCAGGTCCGACGTGGTCGTGGATGACCCATGCGATCAGTCCCGCGGTGAGCAACCCGAGCCACCAGGCGGCGATCGGCCGGAACATCCCGAGGGCGATGGACACGCCGGTCAGGAGCGGCAGCATGACGAGGCTGAGGCCGCTGACGGTGTAGTGATCGCCGAGTTGCTGGGTGTTGAGGGCGCTGAAGAAGGCCGCGGCATAGAAGACCAGTACATGTGGCAGCCGGGCCAGCCAGCGCGGCCGGGACATCCGGGGGAGCGGATCCGGGCGCAGGGTGAACAGTTCACGGACGAGCGGCCGGCTCGGGACGCTGCCCTCAGCTGTAGCGGCGGGCGGGGATTGGGCCAGGGGCGCGTGCTGTTCGGTCACGCCGGTCAGCCTAGGCATGGGAAACCTCCGCGCCGGACGCCGTCCGGGGCAGGTCGGCGGGCTGCGTCCGCAGGGGCCGAGCTGTGTCCGGGACGGGGCGGGTGGGGGGCAGCCGGACGGGCCGCGCCGGCTCGGCTGGTTGTGTTGATCGGGCTGGTCGGGCTGGTCGGGCGGAACCTGTACCCGGGCCACGCGTGCCCTGTTCGTACGAGCGGAAGGCGGCCCAACACACCGTCAGAGCAGCCGCGAAGACCGGCAGCCACAGCAGGCGGGCCGCAATCCAGGTTATGGAGCCGGGCACGGTGTGCAGCCCGGGCAGATCCGCCGAGAGCAGCAGGCCGAGCGCGGTGACGGCCATCATGGCGGTCTGGTGCCAGAGGAAGATCGTCATGGCCGACAGGTTCACCAGCGCCACCTTCGCCCAGGCCGCCGGCCGCCGCATGGCTCGGGCCAGCGGCTCGCGCACCAGCAGAGCCAGCCCGCACTGCGCTAGGCCGAAGGTGACAGCGGCGAGCGCCGGCGGGTTCAGATTCGACAGGGCGGCGCCCGGGACGCCCACCATCGAGGCCGGATAGCCGCCCCAGAGGACCAGCGCGGCGGTGGCGGCACTCCCGCCGGCGAACAGGGCGAAAGCGGACCGGCGCGGGGCGAAGGCTCCCCGAGACCAGGCGGCACCCAGCGCGTAGGGGACGAGCCAGCCAGCGGCCAGATTGACCCAGCCGATCCACTCGGGACCGCCGAAGCCGAAACGCCACAGGTCGACACCCGCCACCACGATCAGCGGCCACAGTGGACTGAGCCGGGCGACGAGCGGGGTCGCGGCCGTGAGCACGGCGAACACCAGCAGGAACCACAGGGGCGAGAGCACCAGTTTGACCAGCGTCTGGACCGTGGGCACCTCCACCCCGCCGAGCAGCATCCCGCCCGCCGCGACCGCCCAGAGGACGAGCACGGCGGAGACCGGACGGAAGAGCCGGACCAACCGCTGCCCGACCCACGTGCGGTACGGGATCCCGCGGGCCCGCGCCGACGCATGCCCGCGGGCGGCGACATGGCCGCCGACCAGGAAGAAGACGGCCAGCGTCTGGAACACCCAGGACACCGGAGCCAGCCAGCCCATGTGCTCCAGCGGGCTGGTGCCGCTCAAGCCGCCCTCGGCGGTGGTCAGGGCGGTGACCAGCCAGTGGCCGAGCACCACGCCCAGGATCGCGACGGCCCGCAGCGCGTCCACGCCCCGGTCCCGGCCGGCCGGGGTGGCGGCGTCCACGCGGTCGGCGAGGGCGGACCAGCGGGCGAGGAGATTACGCATGGCCGGCCTCCTGGACGAAGACGGCGGTGCCGAGGACGATGCCGGCCAGGCTGTCGAGGGACTCGGTGCCGGGCTTGAGGTAATCGCTGTGCCCGGCGGTGCCGGCGGTGAAGACCCGTGCCCCGAAGGCCGGATCGACGGGGTCGGCGGCGAAACCGACCCCGCCGAGCCGGCCATGCGGCACCTGCGCGATCCAGTCACCGCTGCCCCGCCCGGCCCAGACCCGTGCCCCGGTCGGCAATTCCCCGGCGGAAACCGCCCCCGTGCCCGGGCTGCCGTAGAGGACCACGTCACTGACTGCCGGGCCGGTCACGGTGCGGGCGCACACCACGGAACCGTAGGAGTGGCAGAGGAGGGACAGCCGGGCGCCAGGCGCGGCCATGTCCCCCAACCGGTTTACGAACGGCCCCAGTTCGGCAGCGGCCTCGTCCGCTCGGTCGGTGGTGAGGACGGTCGTGCTGACCGTGCCGGGGGTGTCGTACCCGAGCCAGGCGACCACGGCGGAGCGCGGATGCCCGGCCTGGAGGCGCTGGTGCAGGGCGACAGCCCCGGCACGGAACCTCTCGTAGGTGTCCAGGGTCGTGTCTGAGCCGGGCACCAGGACGGTGACCCGGTCCGCGCTCGCCAGATCGCCGAACACCTCGACCGCCCGCCCCCTTCCGCTCCCGTCGAACGCCAGGAACTGCGCCGATCCGCCCGTCTCCATGGCGCGCAGCCTGGTGGCGCGACCGCTGCGGCCGGCGTCCCGCGCCATGCGGGCCGCCTCGGCGAGCTGGGCGCGGTTGGCGGCGTACCGAGCGTGGGGAGCGGTGGAGTCGGCGAACACCGCGGGCGCGGGGGCCGGGACGCCGGGCGAGGCAGCGGCGGAGACGGGAAACACGACGGCCGCGGCGACCAGGCCGGCCAGCAGGGTTCGGCGCAGTCGGCCAGTGGTGGTCATGGTGTGTGTTCCTTCGGTCCGGAGAAGGCCTCGGCGCTCTTCTCTGTTCCGAAGTTAGAAATCAGCGGGCGTGGTCGGCGTCCCGCGCAAGAGCTCTCTTCCCCGGTAGCTCTCAGGTATGAGGGGCCCTACTTCAGCGGGAGGACAGGGCACTTGAGCGGCAGAGCGAGGGGGGCAGAGCGGGGGACTCGGGAGGGTTAAGGCCCCGGGATGACCGACACCGACTGGCGCCGCGACCGCATCGGCAGCGCGCACCGGGACGAGAACCCCACCGTGCTGCGCCGCCTCGACGCAGGCTTCGCCGCGATCGGGGACCGGCAGTTCCTGCCCGGCTACTCGGTGCTCCTGACCGACGATCCCGCGGCGACCCGCCTCTCCGACCTGCCCCGGACGCGCAGAACCGCGTACCTCTCCGACATGGAGCGCCTCGCCGAGGCCGTCGAGAGGGCATGCCGACGGCTCGACCCGGCCTTCCGCCGCGTGAACATCGAGATTCTGGGCAACACCGACCCGTACCTCCACGCCCACATCTGGCCCCGGTACGACTGGGAGCCGACCGAACTCGTCCGCAAGCCCGTCTGGTTGTACGAACAGGAGGAGTACTGGCGTGGAGACCAGCACGCGCTGGCACCCCGCCACGACGGCTTGCGAGTCGCGATCGGCGAGGAGTTGGACGGCCTTCCCTCCTAAAGCCTGCTAGGGCCGGTGAGTGCGCCGCTCACCGCGCCGGTGGGCCGGCCGGGCGGAGTGAGGGCGTCCAGCGCGCTCGACAGGCGTTCCAGGACGCGGACGGTCTCGGCGAAGCCCTCCTCGCCCAGCTCCTGCGCGAGACGGGTGGCCAGGGACGCGTGCCCCGGACCGATACGGGCGATCGCGGCGCGCCCGGCCTCCGTAGGGCGCAGCAGCTTGGCCCGCCGGTGGGCGGGGTTCGGTACGTACTCGGCGAGCCCCTCGGCCGCCAGCAGGTCCGCGATGCGCTGCACGCTCTGCCGGGTGTTGCCCATGGCGCGGGCGATGCCCGCGACCGGCAGCGGTTCGCGCAGGACCGCGCCCAGCACCTGCCACCGGGCGGCGGTCAGCCCGGCCGGCCGGGCCAGTTCCTCGGAGACGGAGAGGAGCTGGCCGTTCAGCCGGAACACACCGAGCGCGGTACGGCTCAGCAGATCCTGGCGGGCCCGGAGCGAGAGCCCCTCCGTCTCCGTCTCCGGATCCTGCCCCCGCCCCGGATCCGTCTCCCGCCCCGGCTCCGCCTCCCGCCCCGGCTCCGCCTCCCGCCCCGGATCCGGCCGCCGTTCCGCGCCCGACCGTGCCTTCCCTGCCTGGGGCTCAGGCATCACCCGACTCCGCCGCCGCCATGAGGACCGGGTACGCGGTCTCGTCCGAGTCGTGGAACAGGCGGTACCACGCGTCCAGAACGTCCGGCTTGTACACGTCGAGGCGCGCGAACACCTCGCGGGCGAAGGCCACCGGTTCCGTCGGTCCCGCGGTGATCAGGTCGCCGTCCGTGACCGCGTCCACCTCGACGTAGCGTTCGGCGCCCGCGTAGCCCGGCTGCTGCGCCAGGTAGAAGGAAGCGGCGCTGGTGTGGTTGCGGCCGTCCAGCAGGCCCTCCCGAGCCAGGCCGGCCGTGGCCCCGCAGATCGCCGCGACCGGGACCCCGGCGGCCAGGAACTCACGCGCCTTGGCCGCGAACGGCGCGAGGTCGTCGCTCGTGTCCCACAGACCGGCTCCGGTGAGGATCAGCAAGGCGGAGTCCTGCGGTCGCAGGTCGGCCAGGGCCAGATCCGGCTGGATGCGGACCCCGCCCATGGTGGTGACCGTCCGATCGGCGGCGAGGCCGACCGTACGGACCTCGTAGCCGCGCTGCGTGAGGTGCGCGGTGGTGTGGCCGGTCTCCCAGTCCGCGTACGTGTCGTAGACCGCGAGGTGGACGGGTTTGCGGGGGGTCTGGCTCATGGTGCTCGCCTCCGGCATGGGGTGTGTCCTCGGCTCTGGGTTCCGGGCTCTGGGTCCAGCGGTTCCTTGTGGCTCTCTGGCTCTCTGGTTCCCTGTGGCTCCTATGGCAAGAGACTGTCATTTCGACAGCATGCTGTCAATGGCTGCCGCGTGCCGCCCCGGTCCCCGCCCGAGCGGAGCCATACAGACTGCCGAGACCCGCCCGCCACCCCCATACAGTCCGCCGATATCCGTCCCCACCTGCGCACTTCTAGCGTGGCCGGATGACCCCTCATGCCACCCCGCAGGACCTCGTAGCCACCGAAGAGGCCACCGAAGAGGCCACCGAAGAGACCGCCAAAGAGGCCGCCCAAGAGATCGCCAAGGACGCCGTCAAGGACGCCACCAAAGACGCAGTCAAGGATGCCGACCGGAAGCATGTATTCCACTCCTGGTCCGCCCAGGCGCTGATCGACCCCCCGGCCATCGCGGGCGCCGAGGGCTCGTACTTCTGGGACTACGACGGCAAGCGCTTCCTCGACTTCTCCTCCCAGCTGGTGAACACCAACATCGGCCACCAGCACCCCAAGGTCGTCGCCGCCGTCCAGGCCCAGGCCGCCCGGCTCTGCACCCTCGCGCCCGGCTTCGCTGTCGACGTGCGCTCCGAGGCCGCACGCCTCATCGCCGAGCGCACCCCCGGTGACCTCGACAAGATCTTCTTCACGAACGGCGGCGCCGAGGCGGTCGAGAACGCCGTCCGCATGGCCCGCCTGCACACCGGCCGCGCCAAGGTCCTGTCCACCTACCGCTCCTACCACGGAGCCACCGCCGCCGCGATCAACCTCACCGGCGACCCGCGCCGCTGGCCCTCGGACACGGCCGCGGCCGGAGTGGTGCACTTCTGGGGTCCGTACCTCTACCGCTCCGCCTTCCACGCCGCCACCGAGGCCGAGGAGTGCGCCCGCGCCCTCGCCCACCTCGCCGACACCATCGCCTTCGAGGGGCCGCAGACCATCGCGGCGATCATCCTGGAGAGCGTGCCGGGCACCGCCGGGATCATGACCCCGCCGGCCGGCTACCTCGCGGGCGTGCGCGAGCTCTGCGACCGCCACGGCATCGTCTTCATCCTGGACGAGGTCATGTCCGGATTCGGCCGCACCGGCGCCTGGTTCGCCGCCGACCACTGGGGCGTCACCCCCGACCTGATCACCTTCGCCAAGGGCGTGAACAGCGGATACGTCCCGCTGGGCGGCGTCGCCATCTCCGCCGCCATCGCCGAGACCTTCGCCACGCGCCCCTACCCGGGCGGACTCACGTACTCCGGCCACCCCCTCGCCTGCGCCGCCGCCGTCGCGACGATCAACGCGATGGAGGAGGAGGGCGTCGTCGAGCATGCCGCGCACCTCGGGGAGCAGGTGATCGGTCCGGCACTCGCCGAGATGGCCGACCGGCACGCCTCGGTGGGCGAGGTCCGGGGTCTGGGCACCTTCTGGGCCCTGGAACTCGTACGGGACAAGCAGACGCGCGAGCCGCTCGTCCCGTACAACGCCGCCGGCGCCGCCAACGCGCCCATGGCCGAATTCGCGGCGGCCTGCAAGGCGTCCGGGCTGTGGCCCTTCGTCAACATGAACCGTATGCACGTCGTCCCGCCCTGCACCATCACCGAGGCGGAGGTGAAGGAAGGGCTGGCGCTGTTGGACGAGGCGCTGACGGTGGCGGACCGACACACGCTGGCTGGATAGTCGTGCAGGCTGGTGGCCGGTTTTCGTCCTGATAAGGGGCGGTAAATCCGTATACGGAGCCGTCCACCAGCCATGAAACGATCGGTTTCGGCCTTGCTGCCTGGCCTAAGGTGTCCGGAGTCCTACAGAGGAGACGGACCCCTATGCCAGGCAGCGGCGCTGTCACCCGCAACACCCTTCGCCAGCAGATCGCGGACGCGCTGCGCGACGAGGTGCTGGCGGGGCGCATGCCACCGGGGACCGAGTTCACCGTCAAGCAGATCGCGGAGCAGTACGGGGTCTCCGCCACCCCGGTCCGCGAGGCGCTCGTGGACCTTTCCGCGCAAGGGCTGCTGGAACTGGTCCAGCACCGGGGTTTTCGCGTCCGCGCCTACTCCGTCGACGACTTCCGGGGCATGGTCGAGGCCCGCTCGCTGGTCGTGGACGGGATCTTCCGCCGGCTCGCCGAACCCCGTACGGCCCCCGGCGCCGCGGAAATGCTGGTGTCGGTGCGCCGCCGGGCCGAGGAGGCGCGGCGGGCCGTGCGGAGCGGTTCGCTCGAAGTGCTGATCGGCTACGACCTCCGCTTCTGGCGGGAACTGGGCGGCCTGGTCGGCAACACCTACATCTCCGACTTCCTCCACCGCATCCGGGTGCAGTGCTGGGTCTTCGCCGTACCCCACCTCCAGCGCGACCCGCGGCTGCGCGAGGCACTGTGGGACGGGCACAGCGCGCTGGTGGACGCGGTGACGCTGGCGGACGCGGATGAGGTACGGCGCATCGTGCAGGACTACAACCAGCACGGGCTGGACTGGGCGGCCGGGCTGTAGGGCCGTCAAGCGCGTCAACGCCGTCAATGGCGTCAACCGGCGGCCGCGTGCGGTGCACCGGGTTCTGCGCACCCCTTCGCGGAGCGTGTCCGGCGCACTACGCTGGCTCGATCGGCGGCAACGACTGATCGGAGGCCACGTGGCCTGTGACCTGTGGCTCGTCCCCCTTGTCGACGTGCTGTGCCACAGCCCCGACAACCCCTTCGCGGAAGAGATCGCCTCGTACGACAAGGCGCTGGGCGAGGCCGGGCTGCCGTCCGTGCCCGTCTTCGCCTACATGCCGGGCCTGAGCGGGGACGTCGCCCCGGTGGCCGGCTTCGACTACGACGCCCTGCATTTCCTGAGGCGGGCGTACCTGCTGCAGATCTGCGGGCTGCCGGTGACCCCGGTGGACGAGCTGGGCGGGGACTACGAGCAGCTGCTGGAGATGTTCGAGCCGACGGCGCAGCAGTCGCACCTGGTGTGGCACTACGACCACGCGGGAGCGTACGTGCCGGTGGACTTCCCGGCTCCGCTGGCCAACGAGGAGCTGCTGGGGGGTGGGGGGCCGCTGGGGTCCGCGCAGGGGCTGCTGCGGGAGCTGACGTTCGTGGCACCCGCGATCGGGATCGACGCGGCGAACCCGCCGATGGCGCCGGCGCCGCCGGGGCGGCCGACGTCGCTGGAGGAGCCGGCGGGGCCGATGCCGCACGACGACAGTCCCTTCGCGCGGGAGCGGCACGTGTGGCTGGGGCTGCATGCGGCCGCTACGCGGAGTCTGGGGCAGGGGTCGATGATCATCTTTAGCTGAACTGCGCCCTGCCGTTGCGCTGGTTCGTGGGGTGGGGTGCGGGTGTGCGGGTGCGGCCGGCTGAGTCGTACGGGTGGGTGCGGTGCGGGTGCCGCTGCGCGGAGCTGGTCCCCGCCCCGCCCTTTCTCCGTTTCCCGGGGCGCCGCCCCGGACCCCGCGCCTCAAACGCCGGCGGGGCTGCAAGATGCGCCGGCCGGACCCCGCGCCTCAAACGCCGGCGGGGCTGGATATGCCCGGGCCTGCCCCGGACGCCCCGGCCGAGCCCGCGGTCAGCGGGGTTGTTCTGGGGGGCGTTGGCGGGGCATGTTCGGGCGGGTGCCCGGGGGGAGGGGGAAGCGGGGCGGCGCGGTGCCCGCCTCCGCGCGGGTCCCGGAGGCGCCCAGGGACTGCATCACGAGCGGCGCGGGCCCGGCGCGGAATTCCACCATCCAGTCCGCCGTCTCCGAGCGCACCAGCTCCGTGACGTCCTCGGAGAAGCGCCGCAGCACGGTCAGACACCGTTCGGCGGCCTCGCTCGCGGTGCCCTCCGTAGGTCCGAGGACCTCCCGTACGTTCTCCGACGCCCAGTCGAACTGCAAGGTCAGCAGGCGCCGCTGCACGGCCTGCGCGGTCGCCACGTCCCGCATCCATCCGGAGGTCATCCCGAAGAACCGGTCGCACATCAGGCAGGCTCCGACCAGCAGCAGCGCGAGGAACCCGTACGCCGAACCGCCCCGAGCCGCCGAGCCCGTCAGTTCCAGCAGCGGCATGGCCGCGCCCGTGACGGCGCCCAGCGCCGCGCCGACCCGTAGCAGCCGCGCCCCCCGGCGCTTCCACGCGCGGTCCGACATGTACCACTCGGCCGTCCGCAGAGCATCGGCCTCGACCCGCCGGTAGAGCTCGTCGAGCCGCTCGGCGGGCTCCCCCCAGTCCCCGAGAGGGAAGGGCCGGCCGGTCAGATCGCCAGCCGGCATCGGCCCGGCGCCCTCCTCCCGGGGATCCCGGGGTGGCCCCTCGGGCTGCATCTCCGGCTGGCTCACCCGGCACTCCCTCTGCCTGCGCTGACGTGTGGTGGTGCGCGTGTGCGCAATGATGCGCATGCACTTCCTACCTTCGAATGACGGCCGATGGACGGGAAATCCCAGGATTTCCGCCCGCAAGGAGGGCTCCATCAGGTACGCGCAGGCCGCATCTCTCACTCGAAAGAGTTGGTCCTCACGGCGTAGGGCGTAGCGAGCGGGGAGCACGTAGGCTCGGATTGACCAAGCGTTCCGAAGGTATGGAGTGAGTGACCTGTGATTCCCGGTGGTGGCCAGCCCAACATGCAGCAGCTGCTCCAGCAGGCCCAGAAGATGCAGCAGGACCTCGCCGCGGCCCAGGAGGAGCTGGCGCAGGCCGAGGTCGAAGGCCAGGCCGGCGGCGGTCTCGTCACGGCGACCGTGACCGGTTCCGGTGAGCTGCGCGCCTTGGTGATCGACCCGAGGGCCGTGGACCCGGAGGACACCGAGACGCTCGCCGACCTGGTCGTCGCGGCGGTCCAGGCCGCCAATGAGAACGCGCAGGCGCTCCAGCAGCAGAAGCTGGGCCCCCTCGCCCAGGGTCTGGGCGGCGGCAGCGGCATTCCCGGCCTGCCGTTCTAGTCCCCCGCCCGGCTCCGGCCCCGGCCCCCGGTCCCGGGACCTCCGACGCCGTCCCGGGACCCCGACCCCCTTCCCCTCCCCTTCTCCTCCCGCACCACCAGAACCGAAAGCAGGCAGTCCGTTGTACGAAGGCGTGGTCCAGGACCTGATCGACGAACTGGGCAGGCTGCCCGGCGTCGGGCCCAAGAGCGCGCAGCGGATCGCCTTCCACATCCTGCAGGCCGAGCCCACCGACGTCCGCCGCCTCGCGCACGCGCTGCTGGAGGTCAAGGACAAGGTCAGGTTCTGCGCGGTGTGCGGGAATGTGGCGCAGGAGGAGCGGTGCGGGATCTGCCGTGACCCGCGCCGCGACCCGACGGTGATCTGTGTCGTCGAGGAGCCGAAGGACGTGGTCGCGGTGGAGCGGACCCGTGAGTTCCGCGGCAAGTACCACGTCCTCGGCGGCGCGATCAGCCCGATCGAGGGCGTCGGGCCGGAGGACCTGCGCATCCGCGAGCTGCTGGCACGCCTCGCGGACGGTGAGGTGACCGAGTTGATCCTGGCCACCGACCCGAACCTGGAGGGCGAGGCGACCGCCACCTACCTCGCCCGCATGATCAAGCCCATGGGCCTGAAGGTCACCCGCCTGGCCAGCGGACTCCCCGTCGGGGGAGATCTGGAGTACGCGGACGAGGTCACGCTCGGGCGGGCCTTTGAAGGAAGGCGACTTCTCGATGTCTGACGCAACCCTGCACGCTCTGAGTCAGGATCCGGACGACTTCGCCGTCCAGATCTCCGACCAGATCGAATCCTTCATCGTCGCGGTCGCGGAGGTCGCCAGGGGTGAGGACCCGGACAGCGCGGTGCCGTTCCTCCTCCTGGAGGTCTCCCAGCTGCTGCTCGCGGGCGGGCGGCTGGGTGCGTACCAGGACGTCCTGCCCGACGAGCGGTACGAGCCCGACGTGGGCCCGGAGCCGGACGTGGACGACCTGCGCGAGCGGTTCGCGCTCATGCTGGAACCGGTCGACGTCTACTCCGAGGTCTTCGACCCGTACGAGCCGCGCAAGACGCCGGTCGCGCACCGGATCTCCGACGACCTCGCCGAGGTGGTGGCGGACCTGCGCCACGGGCTCGCGCACTACAGCGCGGGCCGGACGACCGAGGCGCTGTGGTGGTGGCAGTTCTCGTACTTCACCAACTGGGGTCCGACGGCCTCGGCGACGCTGCGGGCCCTGCAATCGCTGGTCGCCCACGTACGCCTGGACCAGCCGCTGGCCGCCCTGGACGGCCTCGACACGGACGAGGACCTGACCGAGGACGATCTCGCCGAGCAGGCCGGACAGGTGATGGCACGAGAGCTGGGCGGGCTGGGCCGGGCGTAGGGGTCTGACCGGGCCGGGCGTAAGGGTCCGGCTGGGCCGGGCGTAAGGGTCCGGCTGGGCCGGTCGGTCGTAGGACGCGGCCCCGCGAGGTGCGTACGGGCCCGCGGCCTGCGCGAGGGAACTCAGCCGCTGATCCTTTCGTCTCATGATGTGGCACGAAGCGGTCGGATCGCGGCCGCTCGTTAGACTGCACCAGCAATGAGACGGACTGAGCGAGGAGCGCACGTGGGCCTTGTCGTGCAGAAGTACGGAGGCTCCTCCGTAGCGGATGCCGAGGGCATCAAGCGCGTCGCCAAGAGGATCGTGGATGCCAAGAAGGACGGCCACCAAGTGGTCGTCGTGGTTTCCGCGATGGGCGACACGACGGACGAGCTGATCGATCTCGCCGAGCAGGTGTCTCCGATCCCTGCCGGACGTGAATTCGACATGCTGCTGACCGCCGGGGAGCGGATCTCCATGGCCCTGCTGGCCATGGCGATCAAAAACCTGGGCCACGAGGCCCAGTCGTTCACCGGTAGCCAGGCAGGCGTGATCACCGACTCGGTCCACAACAAAGCGCGCATCATCGATGTCACGCCGGGCCGTATCCGCACCGCGCTGGACGAGGGCAACATCGCCATCGTCGCCGGCTTCCAGGGCGTGTCCGCGGACTCCAAGGACATCACCACCCTCGGCCGCGGCGGCTCGGACACCACCGCCGTGGCGCTCGCCGCGGCGCTGGACGCCGAGGTTTGCGAGATCTACACCGACGTCGACGGCGTCTTCACCGCGGACCCCCGCGTCGTGAAGAAGGCGAAGAAGATCGACTGGATCTCCTCCGAGGACATGCTGGAGCTGGCCGCCTCCGGTTCCAAGGTGCTGCTGCACCGCTGTGTCGAGTACGCACGTCGATACAACATCCCGATCCACGTCCGCTCGTCCTTCTCGGGACTGCCGGGCACGTGGGTCAGCAACGAGAATCCGCAAGGGGACGAGCAGGTGGAGCACGCCATCATCTCCGGAGTCGCTCACGACGTCTCCGAAGCCAAGATCACGGTCGTCGGCGTTCCGGACAAGCCCGGTGAGGCCGCGGCGATCTTCCGCGCCATCGCGGACGCCGAGATCAACATCGACATGATCGTGCAGAACGTCTCGGCGGCCTCCACGGGCCTGACCGACATCTCCTTCACCCTCCCCAAGACCGAGGGCCACAAGGCCATCGAGGCCCTGGAGAAGGCGAAGACCGCGATCGGCTTCGACTCCCTGCGCTACGACGACCAGATCGGCAAGATCTCCCTGGTCGGCGCGGGCATGAAGACGAACCCGGGCGTCACCGCGTCCTTCTTCCAGGCACTGTCCGACGCGGGTGTGAACATCGAGCTGATCTCCACCTCCGAGATCCGCATCTCGGTCGTGACCCGCCAGGACGATGTGAACGAAGCCGTCCGCGCCGTGCACACGGCCTTCGGCCTCGACTCCGACAGCGACGAAGCCGTCGTCTACGGAGGCACCGGACGATGACCCCGCCCCGGTCCTCCCGCCCGGCGCTCGCCGTGGTCGGGGCGACCGGAGCGGTCGGTGCGGTCCTGCTCCAGATCCTGTCCCAGCGGGCAGACGTCTGGGGCGGCATACGCCTGATCGCCTCCCCGCGCTCGGCCGGCCGCGTGCTGGCCGTCCGCGCGGAGGAGAGCGAGGTGCTCGCCCTCACCGCAGACGCCTTCGACGGTTTCGGTGCGGGCGATGTCGCGATCTTCCTGACCCCGGCCGAGGTCTCGGCCCGGTGGGCTCCCCTCGTCGCCGCGCGCGGGGCCGTCGTCGTGGACCAGTCCGCCGCCTTCCGCGAACATCCCGAAGTGCCCCTGGTGGTACCGGAGGTCAACGGGCACGCGGTGCGCGGCCGGGCACGCGGGATCGTCGCCGGCCCCGACTGCGTGACCGTCGCGATGATCGCCGCGCTGGGGGCCCTGCACGCCGAGTACTCGCTGGCCGAGCTGGCCGTCTCCTCTTACCAGGCCGCGGGCGCCGCGGGGCGGGCCGGCTCGGAGGCGCTGCGCCGCCAGCTGTCGCTGGTCGCCGGAACCTCCCTGGGCGAGCAGCCCGGGGACGTACGCCGTGCCGTGGGCGAGGACACCGGCCCCTTCGCGGCTCCGCTGGCCCTCAACGTCGTGCCGTGGTCCGGTGAGCTGCGCGAGGACGGCTGGTCCTCGCACGAGCTGGCCGTACGGGCGCAGACGCGCCGGATCCTGCAGCTGGAGCGGCTCCCGGTGGCGGTGACGTGCGTACAGGTGCCGGTGGTGACCGGGCATTCGCTGACGGTGCGGGCCCGGTTCGACAAGACGGTGAACGCTGTGCGCGCCCGGGAGATCCTGCGGACCGCGCCCGGCGTGGTCCTCGTGGACGACCCGGCGGCGGGCGAGTTCCCCACTCCGGCGGACGCCGCCGGGACGGATCCGGCGTGGGTCGGACGGGTACGGGTCTCGCTGGACGACCCGCAGGCGCTGGAGTTCTTCGTCTGCGCCGACAACCTGCGCAACGGTGCCGCCTTGAACGCGGTCCAGATCGCGGAGCTGATCGCGGAACTGGGCCGGGGACCGGACGCGGGGCAGGGAGTGGGAGTGGGACCGGGCCTGGGACTGAACGGTGAACTGAGCGGTGAACTGAACGGTGAACCGATCGGAACCGAGCGCGGGTGAATCCGCGTAGTGCGCTTTGTAGGATCGGTGCTGATCCCTTGATCAAGGTGATGGCCCGACCGCCGTCTCGATGGACGGGGCAATCGGGAAGAGCGGGTACGCATGAGGGCAAGAGGGATTTCGCCGGTGACACTGCCTCGCGCGTACAACCCTGACGGGGGGACGGGTGTCCTACAGGCGTGGCAGAGGCACTGCTCGACTTCGTCGTCGCACCGGCGCGCACCGGGACCACTCAGGCGCACCGGCGCTCCCGTACGCCCGGCGGCGGCGGTCTCCCGGTGATCCTGCCCATCCCGTCCGCGGGGTCCCCCGAGGCGCCGATACGGGCGAGCGCCCTGCCGATCCTGGGCGGCCGCGTGCCCTCGCCGCGCGATGGCGCGGACAGCGGTGAGGGCGGTACGGCTGCTGCGGCCCGTGCGGATGCGGAGGTGGCGGGCGGCGGCGCCAGCGGCGGTGGCGCGGCCGGGGCCGGCGTCGTCGCCGACACGGCGGTCGTGACCGTCGTGGCCGGCACCACCGTCGACCACCTCACCCAGACCTACCAGGCCCACTACCGCTCCCTCCTGGGGCTGGCCGCCCTCCTCCTCGACGACACCGCCTCCTGCGAGGACGTGGTCCAGGAGGCCTTCATCCGCGTCCACTCGGCCCGCAACCGGGTCCGCGACCGGGAGAAGACGCTGGCGTACCTGCGCCAGACGGTCGTCAACCTCTCCCGTTCCGCCCTGCGCCGCCGCATCCTCGGCCTCAAGCTGCTGTCGAAGCCGATGCCGGACATGGCGAGCGCCGAGGAAGGCGCCTACGACCAGCTGGAGCGCGACGACCTGATCAAGGCCATGCGCGGACTCCAGCGACGCCAGCGCGAGGTGCTGGTGCTGCGCTACTTCGCGGACATGACCGAGTCCCAGGTCGCCGAAACGCTGGGGATATCCCTCGGTTCGGTGAAGGCGTACGGATCACGGGGGATTGCCGCGCTGCGGGTGGCGATGGAGGCTGCGCAGTCATGATGGACGACCACACTCAGCCGGGCGGGACGAGCGAGGAACAGCTCCTGCGGGGCCTGCTGCACGAGGCCGTCGAGGGCCTGGAGCCCTCCGAGGGCGCGCTGGAGCGGCTGCGGTACGCGGTCCCCGTACGCCGGACCCGCAAGCGCCGCGCCTCCGTCGGGGCCGTGGCGGCCGCCCTGCTGGCCGGGACCGCGATCCCGGTCTCGCTGCACATGACGGGGTCCGAGGACGCCACCACCGGCCGTTCGGCCATCGCCGGGCACGGCGCGCAGCACGGGAGCAAGGGGGGCGGCGACGCCTTCGACCCGCACCAGAACGGCTCCCGAGCACAGCCGCAGACCACCGGCTCCACCGAGAGCACCCCGGACGCGGGCGGTACCGCGGGCGAGCGGCCCGCCCCCGCGGCCAGTGCTCCGCCGGACGGCGGCGTCCCGGCCGGCCCGTCGGGCGCGGCCTCGGCCGGCGCCGCCGCGGGCACCGGCCCGCTGCCGCCGGTGGCGGCCCCGGGCGCGCCCGGATGCGACGCCGAGCAGCTGGGTGTGGTCGGCTCGGCCCGCGCCCCGCAGCCCGACGGCAAGGTCTACGGCACCTTCAAGGTCACCAACGTCTCGGCGCGCGGCTGCACGGTCAGCGGCCCCGACACCGTGACGGCGGTGACCGCGACCGCTGCGGCGCCGGGCCAGGGCCCCGGGGTCGCGGTGGTCGGCCACACGGCGGGGGACCCGGCGAGCGGGCTGCTGCCCGACCCGTCGGCGGAGGCTCCGAAGCTGACGCTCCAGCCGAATACGGCGTACGAGGTCCGCTTCGCCTGGGTGCCGCCCGCCGAGCCGTGTCCGGCGTCGGGCACGGAGCCCGGCGCGGAGCCCACGCGGGGCGGTACCCCGGACGGCTCGGCGCGTACGGCGGGCGATGATGCGGAGGGGACGGCGCATACGGAACCGGATACGGGGCGCGCGAGCCCGGATCCGACCGGTGTCGCGGTCTCCCACACGCCTGCGGCGGGGGCTCCGACCACGCAGGCGACGATCCCCACGGCCTGCGGCGGGACGGTCTACCGCACGGGCGTCATTCCGCTGGACGCGCCGCAGCCGTAGCCGTAGCCGTAACCTCCGACGCTTGACCCGGCCTGCGCCTCAGCGTGTGGCCGGTTCCGGGGTGGCGTCGGTGTCGGCGGGCTCCTCCGGCAGGAGGCCCGCCTCCGCGTCGCGCAGGGTCTCCACCTCGCGCCGGTAGAGCCGGAACCACATGAAGAGCACGAAGGCGGCGAAGACGAACCACTCGCCGGTGTAGCCGAGGTTCTGGAAGGCCTTCAGGTCGAGCCCGGTGTCGGTCGGCGCCCGCGCGGGCACCGGAACCATCCCGTCCGCCGGGGTCTGCACCGTCAGCCAGGCGTCGTACAGGTCGTACGGGACGATGTTGACCAGCGAGGCCGCTCCGATCACCCCGAGCTGCCCGGCCGGAAGACCGCCCTGCGCGTGCACGCCCTTGGTGCCGGAGTTCTCCGAGGCCTGCAGGGCCCCGGTGACCTCGACCCGCCCGGTCGGCGCGGCCGGCGCCCTGGCCGCGTCCGCGGTGCCCGGCAGCCAGCCCCGGACCACGGGAACGACCTTGCCGGAGTCGGTCTTCAGCAGGGTCAGGACGTAGAAGCCCGACGCGCCGTCGAGCCGGCGCTCGGGGACGAGCAGCTGTTCGGCGTACTCCCCCGAGGCGGAAGCGAGGCGTCCGGAGGTGTTCTTGTCCACCGGAAGCAGAGAGTCCAGCGGCGCGGCCGTCTGATCGGCGGGCCGCTCGGCGGACGCCGCCCGGTGGCTGTCGACGCGGTCCTCGAAACGGCCGAGCTGCCAGGACCCCATGAACAGGCAGACCGGAACGGCGAGCGCGACGAAGACGTTGATCCCCCACCAGCGCGGGGTCAGGAGAAACCGGTGCACCCCCCCACGGTACGGGGAACGCACCGGTCTCCGTCCCGCAGGGTCATCCCGTCAGCCGCGCGGGCAGGTGCTTCAGCGCGAACTCCAGCTCCATCCGGACCTGCTTGATCCGCTCCTCCACGACCAGTGAGCCGTGCCCGGCGTCGTACCGGTACACCTCGTGCACCGCCCCGCGCGCCGCCAGCCGGTCCACGTAGTTGTCGATCTGCCGGATCGGGCAGCGCGGGTCGTTGACGCCGGCCGCGATGTGGACGGGGGCCTTCACCGCGTCCACGTACGTCAGCGGCGAGGAAGCCTCGAAGCGCTCCGGGACCTCCTCCGGCGTACCGCCGAAGAGGGTGCGGTCCAGGGACTTCAGCGCCTCCATCTCGTCGTGGTAGGCCGTCACGTAGTCGGCGACCGGGACGGCGGCCAGCCCCACCGCCCAGGCCCCCGGCTGCGTCCCCAGGCCCAGGAGCGTGAGGTATCCGCCCCAGGAGCCGCCCGACAGCACCAGCCGCGCGGGATCCGCGAGACCGTCGGCGACCACCCGTTCCCGGACCGCGTCGATGTCCTCCAGCTCGATCAGGCCGACGCGGTGCTTGAGGGCGTCCGTCCACTCGCGGCCGTAGCCCGTCGAGCCGCGGTAGTTGACCCGGACGACCGCGAAGCCGTGGTCGAGCCAGGCCGCCGGGGTCGCGGCGAAGGCGTCGCTGTCGTGCCAGGCCGGCCCGCCGTGGATCTCGAAGACGGTCGGGAAGGGGCCGTCGCCGTGGCCGGTGGGCCGCTGCGCGAGCGCATGGATCCGCCCGCCCGGGCCCTCCACCCACAGGTCCTCCACCGGCACCGAGCCGGGCGCCCGGAAACCGGGAGGGTCCAGGACGGTCCGGCCCGAGGTGGAGCGTACGGTCGACGGCTCGGCGGCCGAGGACCACAGGTACTCCACGCTTCCGTCGGGCCGCGCCGTCGCCCCCGAGACCGACCCCGGCGGAGTGTCCACGCGTACGAGCTCCCGCCCGGCCAGGTCGTAGCGCCACAGCTCGCTGCGCGCCTCGAAGCTGTGCGCCACCAGCAGCGCGGAGCCGTCGGGATACCACTCGGCGCTGACATCGCCCGGCAGATCGATCGCGAGCTCCTGCTCGGCGCCGGTGGCCACGTCCCACACCATCGGTTCCCAGCGGCCGCGCCGCTGGTGGCCGATCAGCAGCCGGGTGTCGCCCGGGACCGGCGCGAAGCCGAGTACCTCCAGGCCCAGTTCCTCCGCGCCGCCGCGGGAGTCGTCGAGCTCGGCGACGGTGGCGCCGTCGAGGGTCAGCACGCGCAGGGCGGAGTGCATCGCGTCACCGTGCTCGGTGTGCTCGATGGCGACGAGGGTCCCGTCGCGGGACAGGTCGCCCACGCCGGCCGACTCGCGGTGCCGGTAGATCACGGAGGGCGCGGAGCCGTCCGGCCGGACCACGTGGACGGTCGAGCCGTCCTCGTCGGTGGAGCGCCCGACGACGGCCGTCCCGTCCCGTCCGATGGCCAGGCCGGCGGGGTAGGACGGTTCCAGGCCGGGGGTGGCCGGCTCGTCGGGGCCGCCCGCGAAGGGCTGGCGTACCCACGTGCCGAACTCGTCGCCGTCGGTGTCGGAGAACCACCAGATCCACTCGCCGTCGGGGGAGAGGGTGCCGTCGGTGGTGCCGTTGGGGCGGTCGGTGGCCTGCCGTTGGGCGCCGGTGGCGCGGTCCCAGGCGTAGAGCTCGAAGGTGCCGGTGGCGTTGGAGACGAAGAGCGAGCGGTCCGGGGCGTCCTCGGCCCACTCGGGCAGCCCGACGCGCGGGGCCCGGAACCGCTTCTCCCAGACGGGCATCTCGGGGGTCTCGCCGGAGGTCACATCGCTGTCGCTGGTCATGGTCCCCATTCTTGCCCCTGGAAACCCCGCCCCGGGCACACGGGCGGATGAGCCGGTGCCGTGCGCGGGCGGCCGAGACACCGGCCCGGGGCCGTGCGCACGGCACGCGCCGTCGCGTCCTGGCGCCGTACGCTGACGCCATGCGGATGATCGTCAGAGGCGCCCGGCTGCTGCACACCCCCGGTCTCGCCGACGTGGAGGTCGGTGAGGACGGCCGCGTCGCGCGGATCGTCCCGTACGACGACCAGAAGGAACCGCCCGCGACGGGCACGCTGATCGAGGCACACGGCGCCCTGCTCACCGCGCCCTTCGTGGAACCGCACATCCACCTCGACACGGCCCTGACCGCCGGCGAACCCCGCCCGAACACCTCCGGCACCCTCTGGGAGGGCATCGCCTGCTGGAGCGAGCGCAAGCAGACCCTGACCCGCGAGGACGTCGTCGCGCGGGCCACCGAGGTGCTGCGCTGGCAGGCGGCGCACGGCGTGCTGCACGTACGGACGCACTGCGACATCACCGACCCGGCCCTCACCGCGCTCGACGCACTGCTCGAAGTGCGCGACCGGGTACGGGACTTCATGACCCTGCAGATCGTGGCCTTCCCGCAGGAGGGCATCGTCTCCTTCCCGGGCGGCGAGGCGCTGCTGCGCGAGGCGGTGGCGCGCGGGGCCGACGTCGTCGGCGCCATCCCGCACTTCGAGGACACCCGCGAGGACGGGATCGCATCGCTGCGGACCGCCTTCGCCGTGGCCGAGGAGCACGGGCTGCGCGTGGACGCGCACTGCGACGAGATCGACGACGAGCAGTCGCGCTTCGTGGAGGTCCTGGCCACCCTCGCCCTGCGCTCGGGCCTGCGCGAGCGCGCGACCGCCTCGCACACGACGGCGATGGGCTCCTACAACGGCGCGTACAGCTTCAAACTCCAGCGGCTGCTGGCGCGTTCGGGGATCAACCTGGTCAGCAACCCCTTCGCCAACCTCAACCTCCAGGGCCGCTTCGACGCCTACCCCAAGCGGCGCGGCCTCACCCAGGTCAAGGAGATGCTGGCGGCCGGGGTGAACGTGGCCTTCGGCCACGACGACGTGATGGACCCCTGGAACGCCCTCGGCACCGCCAGCCCGCTGCAAACCGCCCTCGTCGGGCTGTACGCGGCCCAGCTCACCGGCGCGGACGACATCCCGGTGGCCTTCTCGATGGTGACGGACCGTGCGGCGCGCGTGCTGGGCCTCGATGCCTCGGAGTACGGGCTGGCGGAGGACGCCCCCGCCTCCTTCGTCCTGCTCCCGGCCCCGTCGCCGCAGGAGGCGATCCGCCGCCAGGTCCGCCCCCGGTACGTCGTCTCGCGCGGCGTCGTCCTCGCCGAGACCCCGCCGGCTCCGACCCGCCTGTCCTGGCCGGGGGAGCCCCCGTCGGAGGTCGACTTCACCAGACGCCCCGACACGGTCCGGGCGGGGCCCTCCTGATGGGGGAGCCCTTCGTACGAGCGCGGTAGTACGCCTGACGACGCGGACCGGCCCCGCGCCTCACCGCGGCCCGGCCCCGCGCCTCACCGCGGCCCCGCCCCGCGCCTCACCGCGGACCGTACGGCTGTCTCACCACGGACCGTACGGCCGCGCCCTCGGACGTCACCCGCGTCCGCGACCGCGTCGCCCGCCGCCGGACCCGGCTCGCCAGTAGCCTGCGCGCATGTCGTGGGACGAGGACGGAAGGCCGCACCCGCTCGCACAGCGCCGCACCGGCCGCAGTGAACTGGAGCCGGACCCGCTGCCCGAGATCCGGGAGCTGGAGGTGCTCGGCTGGGAGCCCGCGCCCGAGGATCTGCGCTGGGTGTTCCTGCCGTACGTATGGCCACCCGACGCCCGGACGTGGATCCCGGACCGGTCCACCCGCTGGGCGGTGGAGACCCGCCTGGACGGCCACGGTCACATCACCGGCGTCGAGTGCGCCCCGCTCCCCGAGCCGGACGTCCTCGACCTCGACCGCGAGGCCGGCACGATCCTGAGCGGGCTCGGTCTTCCGCCCCCGCCCCGAAGGCCGCCTGTGGCTGCTGCGCCCGGTGGGTCCCTTCCGCACCGTGGAGGCGGTCCTCGACCACCTTCGTACGGTGGCCGCCGCGAAGGCGGTGGAGGACCGCCCCTCCCCGGCGTTCCTCACCCTGGTCCGGGGCGAACTCGCCGCGCTGCACGAGGGCGGCGGCACGGGTGGCGCGTAGGGGGCCAATAATCTCCGGTGCAAGGCCAGTGCGGACACGCACTGAAGGAACCGCCCCATGAACGACTCGGACCGGACCCACGGGACTGCCATCAAGGACACCCACTTCGGCGCGATCACGGTCCGGCAGGACGGCCAGGACCGCATAGAGGTCGCAGGCGAGGGGATCCCCCGCGTGGTCCTGGAGCGCGACCCCGAGTCGGACACGGACCCGCAGACAGCCATCGGCACCCGCGACCCGGCCCGCCTGACCCTGCGGATCGACGGCCGGGAGGTCGCTCTGATACCGGGGAAGGGCCGGCTGAGCAGGCGTTCGTACCGGGTGGACGTGGAGTACGAGGGGGCGCGGTACCGCCTGGTCCCGGACTCCGTCCCCAGCAGCCGGCTGACCCGCGACGGCGTGCACCTGGGCGACTTCTCCTGCGACGGCGACGAGATGGTCATAGCCGATTGGAAGGAGCACGCCCCCCTCCGCCCGGCGGACGCCTCAATCGGCTACACCCTGGCCTCAGCCTTCGGCACTGGCGGCCAGCCCCTATGGATGACGCTGGCCGACACCATCAGCACGGCCCTCCCCTAACCGCGCCGCCCGCCAGGCCGCGTCTTGCCCGGATGCCAGAGACACCCACTGCGGATTCCGCCGCTCCCTGACCGCCCGACCAGCTGACCTTGACCGCTCAGGCGGCGGTCAGGCTCTTGCGGCGGACCCGGAGTGAGTAAACAGTGCCCTCAGGTCCGCTGCTGCTGCTCCATCCGACCGAGGTGGCCACAGCCCAGCCCTTCTGTTCTCGCATCTGCGCGGCGAACACGTCGAGGCTCTGGATCTTGCACCCACAGTCCAGTGAGACCCCGATGCCGATGTACGGGCTGCGGGAATTCCGCTCGCCGTCCGACTCGGTCCACCGGACCTGGTGCACGTGCTCGGCCAGTCCTGTCCGCCGCCCGTCGTGCTTGATGCCGTGGGCCTTGGCGTACTCGTCCAGATCATCGATCACGAACAGATGGCTGGACCACTCCCCGGGCCACACCGCGTAAAGCTTGGACTCGCCGGCCACCACCCGTTCGTACGTCGCCCGGTCCGTGCCGTGCGTGAGGCGGCCGTCCTTGTGGATCTCGATGTAGCAGGTAGTCCGTGCGGTATAGGGAAAGTCCCGTCCCGCCGCGGCAGCACTCCTCGGTTCCATCGCCCGCCCTCCCGATGCGCCCGACCCAGACTTAGGACGAGCCACCGAGATCATCACCCACGTTCCCCATGCACGGGAGTGAAACCAGCAAGGACCAACGAGAGGCCGGTCAAGGGCCTCTCGCCTTTCTGCGAAACGATCACCGGAGACGCAGGAAGGGCCCGATCCCTATGCGGATCAGGCCCTCTACCTTACGAAGTCGGGGTGGCGGGATTTGAACCCACGACCTCTTCGTCCCGAATGAGGTTCGGGCAATACCATTACCTGCGGATCTCGCAAACTTGCAGGTCAGGGGGTTGGTGTGGGTTGGCGTGACAGGGATTCGCTTGGCCTCTAGGGGAAGATCATCTCCCAGATTTCTCCCACGTGCGCCGGGATGCCTCGGCGCTGACGCCTGACGCTTGGCGTTGCGTCGGCGAATTTGCTCCTTGTTTCGGGTGCTCATCGAAGCCGAACCTGCGACACCTGCACTAAGCAGGTCCTGCCTGATCGTCCCGAGTGATCCTGGATCATGCCACGGGATCTCATCTCACCAGGTCAGAGGCGTACGGCCGAGACTTGCGTACCGCCCGGTCCACCCCATGCCACCTCGTCCGCTCACGCATCCCCAGCCTGGGCTTCACCGAATACGGCAGCGTCGAACTCGGTTGCAGCCTCTGCCCGCAGTGCCGCGGCAAGAGATTCGTCTGTCTCAACAGCAGCGATCTCGGCCCAGAGCGCCTCGGCGAGCTCCACCTGTACTGCTACAGGGGGGACCGGTACGGGAGCCTTAGCCGTTTTCCCAGCGCCGATGTGGAACAAACCGCTGGTGGTAGTTGCCTGCGCACGGAAATAAGCGGACCCGGGGGTTGAGTTGAACCACGCCATGGCAAACGCGGGCATCAACCGATCCGAGGTGATGCGACCACGCACGACGCTGTTCTGGTGGATACACCCCTCGATCTGCCCCTCCCAGATGGCGCAGCGCCCAATCTCTTGGAGTGATCCGCTGCCTTCCAGGAAGAGCAGGTCACCTGCCTGCAGCTCCAGAGCCTCTGCCTGGGCTTGCGGCACTGTCATGTTCTTGACGTCAGACAGGTCGAGTCGCCCGCGCTGTACCGTTGCTGCCCGGAGATACGGACGTGTGACACCGGTAGAGTTCGCGCCCTTCTTCGGTACCTGGCACCCGAGCCGCACATCTGCGAGCGCGTCCAGGGGCTCCGTCGGGTACAGCAGCGCCGTTTCGGAGTCCAGGGCTTCAGCGTCCCACCGGGACAAACCCGCAAAGCGCGCGATCGATACTGTCTGTGTGACCTCAACCGGTTCGGTGGCAACTACGCCCAACGCTTCCTCGAAGGCAATCCAAGCGGCCTCTCGACGCTTGGCGCCGTTAGCAAGGAGTCCTTCGGCTTCTGTGATCCGCGCGTTGCGATCAGCGACGATGCGGCGCTGTATCTCCAACGGTGGCAGCGGTACGACCAGGTCGAGGAAGTCCTGCACTCGGAGTCGATTGCGGCTGACCGCCGTTGTGCCGGTCGAACGGCTCAGCATCACCTTGGCGAAGGTCTCCGACCCGCACACGAGGTTGATGAATGACGGGTCCGCGACTTCATCGTTGATCCGGAACTGTGGGAACTCGTTCGAGACCATGACGCCAGCCATCTCGGCCGGGACGAGGGCGAAGGCAGACTTCCATCCGAAGAGTCGGTTGTAGATGAGCGCCCCAGGTACCACCGGGTAGCACTTTCCGATCACCTGGTCTCCGGTGCGCTCTTCGCGGACGAAGATGCCGTTGCCGTACCACCGGACGCCGGCGAAGCGAACGATCTCATCGCTTGCCGGCGTGTGCGAGACCGGTTTGATCTCGGTGACGAGTTCCGACATCTGCACCATCGGCCAGTCCGAGGCGTCGATCTGCGAGCCGGGCGGTGACCAAGACGCCAGCACCTTGAATGGGGCAATCTGAACGATCGACATTACATGCCGCCTTCGGGGAAGCCGCTGTCCTGCCACGCCCGGAACCCGCGCCACTTATTGAGGATTTCGGGCAGATCGTTGGCAACGTGTGGGCCAGTATCTCCCGTTGCGGTGATGCCTACGCTTTTCGGGGTCGCCATGAAGACCGGGTAGTCGAACTCCTCGCGGACGTACGTCCACATGGCTGCGGTCTGGGCCTCATCGACATCCTTAAGAGCCGCCTTGAGCTCAGCAAGAATCGCCTTGATCGTGGCGTTGTGAGCCTGGGCAGCGCTGATGTACTTGGTCTTCAGCGCGGCAGTGTCCCCAGTTCCTCGGCCGACCCACTTTGCGTTGCCAATCGACGTCGTACCGGCCCCGCGCACCAGCCCCGTCTCTGCTGCCCTTGTGTATGCAGGAAGTTCGCGGGTAACGCCGAGGGCGCCCAACTGAGTCAAGAGGTCAGCCAACGTCTCGTTGCCGTCTGCGGTCACGATTCGTTGCTCATAGTTCGACACGAGATCATCCCGCTGCCTATCGAACGACTCCTTGGTGGAGTCCAATGCATCGTCCCAAACCTTCTGCCAGGCAGCTTCGTCCTCGGGAGTGAACCGGTCCAGGAAGACGATGGAGGCAGAGACGCTGGCCTTCGAGAACTTAAAGGTCTCAGGTGGCAGCGCCACCACTCCGCGCAGGTACGCCTTGCCCTCGGCCCACCGACGCAGCCACGCGAGCGACGCGGCGTTCAGGTTGCCGTTCGGCAGGACGATCGCAAGACGCCCGCCCGGCTTCAGAAGACGCAGGCAGCGCTCGACAAACATGACCTCGGTCTGGCGGCTCTTCTTGCCGTTGCCGATCTCGAACGTGTCGAGGATGGGTGTATTGCGGGCGCTGACGACAGCCTGGTAGCCGGCGTTCCAGTCGTCGCCGTAGCGCTTCCGCATCCGCCGCCTGTATGCAGGATCATCAGGGACGTCTGACTCTGTGGTTCCACCGACCAATTGGCTAGAGGAGACCGTCGCACCGAACGGCGGGTTGGTCACGATCACGTTGAAGCGGCCGTCCCAGATGCCGTTGATGTTGACCAGACCGTCGTGCCAGTGGATTCCTCCGTGTCCGTCACCGTGCATTATCATGTTCATTTTGGCGGTGCGGGCTGCGCGGGGTTCTTTATCGGTCCCGTAGATGCAGTTCCAGGCCAAGCGGCCGACCCGGGTGTCAGCG
The DNA here is from genome assembly GCF_053591375.1 of Streptomyces sp. NPDC003034. Classification (NCBI taxonomy): domain Bacteria; kingdom Bacillati; phylum Actinomycetota; class Actinomycetes; order Kitasatosporales; family Streptomycetaceae; genus Streptomyces; species Streptomyces sp. NPDC003034. The sequence continues at coordinate 19,221 of NZ_JBSFTS010000028.1, read as the reverse complement.
ATGCCCCCGTCCGACTCTGTTGGCATCAGGTTCTCATTAAGTTCGGCGAACGCTTCGTCGATCCGATGGTCGCGTTCGGCCAACTGCTCATCGGTGGCGTCGGTTGGGTACTCCGACGAAATCTCCTGAAATTTCTCGTTCTTCTGCCGTTCAACGTCGGACGAGATCTTTGCGCGGACGTGGTCGAAGACGCGAATTAGGAAGCCGCCAGAACCAGCGGCCGGGTCGCAGATGAGCTCGCCTTCCTCGGGGTCGAGAGCGTCCACCATGAAGTCGACAACCGGTCGAGGCGTGAAGAACTGTCCCAACTCGCCACGGAAAGTTCGACCCAGGAATTGCTCAAACGCGATGCCCTTGATGTCGTCGCCAGTCTGGGAGAGATTAAATCGCTCCAGTTTCGCCACGATGGCACGGAAGGTGGCGCTTGAGATTTCGAGCTTGTCTGTATCCCCGAACAGATCATCAGTGCGGTAGTAGTTCTTGGTCTCCTCGAAGATCCTCTCATGAACCTCCTCGTCACCGGCTACACGAACCGCCTCACGCTTGTCCAGGAACTCTGTAGTAAAGGTTCCATGGTCGCCCGAGCGTTCGATCCGCAGCTTGACGAACAACACCTTCGAGATAGTGTCGAACGCTTTATCCGGCGTCATCGCGTGATGGTCACGCAGGAGGTCGTGACAGTCTGAGAGTAGTTTCTGGAACTCGTCGCGATCGAAGGCGCGCAGGGAATGACGCAGCCTGTCGAGTCGCTTTTGATCCCCGAAATCAGCTGCCCTCGGCCACTTGTTGATCTGAGTTGCCTTGCCCGGAAAACCGGGGGTCAACTGATAGACAGCGTGTGCTGTGGCCGTAGCGGCGATGAGGAATCCTGCCCCTCCAGCGACAGCATAGGAATTTCCCTGACGGAAGTCGGATTCGATAACCGGCCCTTCCGTCGCCTTGGTCTCGACGATCATGATTGCCGCAGCCTCACTGGCCTTCTTTGCCACTGACTCCCACACGACAATGTCGGCACGCGGGCTGCCATGGCCGTGCTGTGTGCGCCGTTCCTGATCCATCTGAGCCAGTTCGAAGCCGCCGTCAACGACGAGCCGCCGGACCCACTCCTGCCGAACTACCTCTTCCGGCTGGTGGGTAGCCTCGACCCACTTCGATCGCAGCGGGACCCAGATCAGCGCCCCGGACCTATGGCACTTGGCTCCCCCGTCCGCGAAGGGAGTGGTGGGCGCGGGTGGCATCGCTGGGGGCAAGGTCGGCCTTCTTCCGCTCGAACGTACAAGGACTAACAACGCGCGGCTGAAGTCTGCCCGAAGTCGTGAGCGCTTTCTGGGAGCCAGGCTCACACGAGCGTGCCCAGCCGGTCGTGGTGAACATAGTGTCGGCAGCCGCCAACCAGGGTCCACCGCGACTGCGCTAGCCTACGCGTTCACAGAGCCTCGGCTCTTCAGCGGGTACCTGCCTCCTTGTGCGATGGGTCCACCCCACAATCGGTCGTGTGGGACCACATCAGGACATCACGCGCACTACTCCCGGATTCGCGTGGCCACGGGCGGAATTTCATCCCGCCCCACTGAACCCCTACCTGCCGCAGCAGTTACTAGGGTCTCCGCTGGACGAGTACCTCCGTCACTCGTGCGACATCCTCGCCGACCTTGTCGAGGGCCAGCTTGCTCTATGTCCTCCAGTGGCCACGATGGTGAAGCTCGGGGCCGTTGAGCGTGCTGGCCGCCCGAACCGGAGCAGCGCCTGACATGGCGCCCACTCGGCGACGGCAGGTGGTCTCTCGGCCGAGAAGTGCCGACTCCTCACAGCGTTCGAGGGCAGAGGAAATGTGCCGCCGAAGGTCGCGCTGCCGAAACTCGCCAGTCATTCTTACGCGTCGTATCCCGACATGGTGTTGACGTGGAACGGTCTGTCTGACGGTCCCTGGCCAGCCTCTGAGCGACCGTACGGGCTGGCAGCGGCCCTGAGCCCAGAGCTGATCGTCGCGCATTAGGGTGCGGGAGTGCAGCTGCCTCTGGTTCTCTTCGACCTCGACAACACCCTCGTGGACCGGCGGGGAACGCTCGCCGACTGGGCCGCAGGATTCACCGCCCGGCACGGTCTGTCGGACGAAGAGCAGTCGTACGTCCTGGGCCTGGTGGCCGAGCGGGCCTATCCGGCCGCCTTTGACGCGATCCGCACCCGGTACCGGCTGCCCATGTCGACTGCGGAGTTGTGGCGCGCGTACTGCACCGACATCGCAGCCATGGTGTCGTGCCCGGCCGAGGTCCTCGACGGCTTGGACGAGCTGCGTGCGGTCGGCTGGCGAGTAGGGGTGGCGACCAACGGTGCAGTGGACATTCAGCGCGCCAAGCTGCAGGCCACCGGCATCTCCGAGCGTGTGGACGGCGTCTTCGTCTCCGAGGAGGCCCACGCGCGCAAACCGCTGACCCGGCACTTCGCCCTGGCTGCGGCACGCTGCGGCACCATGCTGGGCGGCGACCGCGGCTGGATGGTCGGCGACAACCCGGTCAACGACATCGACGGCGGACGCTCCGCGGGGCTGCGCACCATCTGGGTCGGCAACGGCCACTCCTGGCCGCCGGACGATCCCGGGCCGGACTACACAGTGCCGCATGCACGCGCCGCCATCGACCTGCTGCTTCTGTACTCCGCCGACCACATGAGGACCACGGCATGACGGACACCATTGGGTTGTTGCACCCCGGAAGCATGGGATCCGCCTTCGGCGCCCAACTGCGCGCCCGTGGCCACATCGTGTTGTGGTGCCCTGACGGACGAAGCGACACAACCCGTCGCCGAGCCGAGCGGGCGGGCCTCGATCCTGAGCCCCTGCCCGAGCTCGTCTCCCGCTCCGACGTGCTGCTCTCCCTTTGCCCTCCCGCCGCAGCGGAGGAGACTGCCGCCCAGGTAGCCGAGCTCGGCATGGCCGGCGCGGGCACGATCTACGTTGAAGCGAACGCCGTCTCACCGTCGCGCGTGCAGCGAATCGCCGACCGCTTGGCACCGATGCCGGTCATCGATGCGGCAGTGGTCGGATCGCCTCCTGTGGGCGGCAAGTCCCCGACGCTCTATCTGTCCGGCCCCGGCGAGAAGGCCGACCGGATCGCCGAACTCTTCGACGGCACCGATGTGCGGACTCGCGTTCTGGGCGACAGCATCGGCAAAGCCTCCGCTCTCAAGCTCGCGTACTCCAGCTATCAGAAGGTCTCCCGCGTGTTGGCCGCCGTGGCGTACGGGGCGGCGGATACGTACGGTGTCGCGGACGAGCTGCTGGTGATCGCGGCCAAGCGCACCCGTAGCTACCTCGTGGAGACCGACTACATCCCCAAGACCGCTGCCCGTGCCTGGCGTTGGGGTCCAGAGCTTGAGGACGCGGCGGCTCTGCTCGCCGACGCCGGGCTGCCGGACTCCCTCATGCACGCCGCTGCGGTGACGCTCGCACGGTGGGACGGCAACAGGGACGAGCGCCTGGATATCGCCGAGGCGCTGGAAGCCTTGCGAGCCGAGGGGGACCTGGACAACCCGAGTTGAGCAGGATGTAACCCGCTGGGCTGTCAGGAGCGAGGTGACATAGTGCGGACGATGTCGTCGATCCTCTGTGCGGCTTCACGCGGTGCTGTCGTATCCGTGTCCACACGCAGCTCCCACTGAGCCCGTGGATGAGCAGCGAGATCGGCCTGAGTGGCATCCCACGCGGCCAGCCGAGCGGCCGTGTCGGTGTCGCCCCGCTGGGGTGATCGTCGGGCGGTGGTCTCCTTGGAGCACCACAGCAGAACGCGCACCCAGCGCGCCGGGAAGAGGGCGGTCACCTGCTCCATCCCCACCATCTGGCCGAGGTGGACGACGGGGGCCCTGCCGCCTTCCATGGCCTGGTCGAGGCCGGGCCGGTCGACGACGTAGATGTTGCCGTACCGGTCGTTGCGGTAGATGACGTCGCCGCGTGCTTCTAGAGCGGCCAGCTGCTCCGGTGTGCCCATCCGGTAGCCCTTGGTCTTCCCGGTCCCGATCTTCAGCCGGGTGAACGGCACGTACCGCGCGTCGAGTTCGGTGAGTGCGGCCGTGATCGTGTCCTTGCCTGCCGCCGGCGGCCCGTACAGCAGGATGCCCTGCCTCACGGGAACACCGTCCCGAAGACTTGGCGCACCTGGTCCGTGAGCGATATCGCGGAACCGAGCCGGTTGTCGACAACCAAGTGCGGTACGACGGGCCGCAGTTCGAGATCGATCCCGTTGGCGTACGTGTCCCAGTTCTGGAGTTTCCAGCTGTCCCGGGCGGCGGACCGGAAGCTGATGTACTCGTGCATCGTGTCGAGGTCGCACTGGATCCAGACGACAGCGACGGTGACGCCACGCGCTTCACAGCGGTTGATCAGGCGTCGCATCCATCGATGATCGGTGGACTCGGCGATGAAGGGCGCGGAGAGTACGGTGCTGATCGAGCAGTCGATGTTCGCGTACGCGGTCTCCAGCAGGCACTGGTACTCCAGCGGGCGCACCTTCTCCCGGTAGAGATCGGTGTGCCGGTCGTTGGGCTCGCTGCCCATTTCAACAAGGAGCCGCTCGACGAGCGGGCGCGTGATCGGGTCCTTGTCGAGGACGGGCCATCCGGTGAGCTGCGATACGAAGCGGGCGAACTCCGACTTCCCGCTGCCCGCGTAGCCACCGACCATCATCAGCGTAGGCCGGTTCGGATCACCGCCGGTGTGACGCCGCTTCCAGGCGTCGAGGATCCGCTGCTGGACGCCCAGGCCGTCGGCGTCCTCCGCGCTCGGTGCCAGCTGGTGCAACGCCCGTTCCACGGCCAGGACGTGGGCGCCGTTCTGCGGTTCGCTCGACGCGGTGAACCTGAGCTTCGTGGCCTCGTCGGGCAGAGCGTTACGGAAGCCGAGTTCAGGCTCGGTCGCGCGGTACAGCAGGCAGTACGCGCGACGGTAGTGCGGTCCGGGATAGACCTCACCCTGCTCGTGCTGCCACAGCGTCTGAAAGTTGGCGGCCGGCACCGTGAGCCCCGCAGCCCGGGCCACCTCGCGCAGCTGCTCGCCCGCGCCTTCGAGCGTCAGGCCGTGGGCTTCGCGTTGTTGTCTCAACTTGTCCGGGCGCCACCCCGGGCGACTTTTACCCACCGCGCCTACCGCCTGCCCATTCCTGGTCATGATCCGGAGCCTAAGTCTGCCTGTCATGAGCCCGTGTGTAAGCGGATGTTGAAAAGTCAGACCAACCGGCCATGAGCTGCTGATGAACAGCTTCGGCAACAGCTTGTGATACTCCGCACACCTCCGAGCCGCTGTCATGGTCACACCGACGCGGCGATCGCTTACCCGCCTCGGTCTCCAGTATTCGTACGAGATCGGAGGGGCTTCACCATGCGCTATCGGCCGACGTGCACCCCCTTGTCGACGAGTCCGTCCGCGATCGCCTCACACGCAGTGGGCGACGTACTGCTTGGCACTTCACGCCAGCGGAGCTCTGCTGCTTCGGCTCCACGCCCGACCGCAGTGATACTTGATCTATTCGGCACGCTCGTCGCAGCCCCGAGTGTCGTCGAGCGGAGGGCTGCCGCTGCCCAGTTCGCCGCGATCCTGCGCGTATCCCCGGCAGTCGCCGAGTCGGTGCTGTCCGACAGTTGGCAGGCGAGGCACGACGGGCAGATGGCGTCCACCACCGAGGTGGCGGTTCACCTTGTCGCCCGCTGCGACGCCTCTGCGGCCTGTGTGGATGAGCTGGAAGTGCTCTTGGCCCGGCTCGCCCATGTCCGTCTCCAGGCCGATGCCTCTCTCCTGCGGGCGCTGGAGCAGCTTCGGCGCGGTGGAGCCAGGCTGGCCGTCCTCAGCGATGCGTCCCCGGACATCGCCGAAGCGTGGAGCGCAAGCGATCTCGCGCCACACTTCGACGCTGTCGTGTTCAGCTGCCGGGCGGGTGCGGTGAAGCCCGACAGCCTGCTCTTCCGCTCGGTCCTCCGACACCTCGGTGTCGCCCCGCAGCAGGTCCTCTACTGCGGCGATGGCGGCGGTGACGAGCTTGCCGGCGCGGAGCGGGCCGGGATGCGTGCGGTGCGCGTGGAGCGTCGGGGCGGGTCGAGCGGCCTCGTGTTCGGCGAGACCGCTTGGTCCGGCAGGGCGATACCCGACGTGGAAGCTCTCCCCACCTTGCTGGACGGCTGGGGGCAGCGATGACCGGCCCGTACGCGTGGGCAGTTGAGAACGGAGTCCTCTGCCGGCTCCCCGCTCCGGTCGCCATGTCCGCGGCACGTGACACGACGCTCGTCGAGACGCGCTACACGGGGTTGTGCGGAAGCGACGTCGCGAAGCTCAATCACCCGTGGGGAGGGCAATTGCCGGAACCGTGGTACCCCGGGCACGAGATCGTCGGCGTCGACACAGAGACGGGCGGTTGGGTCGCGATCGATCCGCTGGTCTCCTGCCGCTCCTGCCATTACTGCGACCGGGGCCAGGTACACCTCTGCCCACGCCTCCGGCGTATCGGGTGGGATCTTCCCGGAGGTCTCGCCGGCTCCGTGAGAGTGCCCCGCGACAGCATCGTCGTGCTTCCCCATCTGCACGATCCCGCGCACGGAGTCCTCGCCGATCCGATGGCAGTGGCCCTGCACGGAGTCCGCTGCGGGCTCCGGGGGCCGCTGGGGCGACTCGGCATCATCGGGGGCGGCGTCCTTGCGGTGTGCACGGCCATCTGCGCGGCAGGGGCTGGGTGGGACGTCCACATGCTGGTCAGGGAGCCATCGCGGTCGCATCAGCTGCGGTACGTCCTCGACCGGCACGTCACTCTCCACTCGGGCGAGCTGCCGGCCTGCGACGCCGTCGTGGACGCTGCGTCCGGTCACAGCGACTCCCCGATACGCCAGGCGCTGAAGGCCGTACGTGACGGCGGAACGGTTCTCGTCCAGAACGCCTACGCGCCCCGCGTCGTTCTTTCGGTCCCCCTGCGGGATGTCTTCCGTCGCTCGGTCAGCCTGCGCGGCTCCTTCTCCTACTGCCGGGCAGATGGCCGCGACGACTTCCGGGATGCCATCGACGTCATCGCCAAGGGCGGCGACTGGGTCGGCCTGATGACCCGAGACCGATTCCCTCTCAGCGAACTGCCACAGGGTCTTGCGGCCCTGAACAGCGAAGCCCGCCATCGCCCCTTCAAGGTCCTGCTCATATCCGACACGTGACGGAAGGAGCCAACGCCATGGTGGTCACAACGCCATTGCTGGCCCACAAGATCAACTCACCGGCCGACATCCCACCCCAGGACGTCCACGACGGAATCACACGCATCCTCGCCTTACCGGAGGGCCACACGCGCGACGTGATGCTGGGAAGCGTCCTGACGGGACTGCTCCTGCGGGGACCGAGACTGGAGGAGGTCGAGGCAGCGGTCCGAGCGGCGACAGCCCTGGACAGAAGTGGCTGGGAGTTCCACCAGCCGCCGGAAGGCATGCGGTTCGTCGGCTACACGGGAAGCGGGAAGAAGACCTTCAAGACGATCAACCTCAGTACCGCCGCCGCGCTGGTGGCGGCCACCGGGGGAGCACACGTCGCGAAACTCGGCTCGCGTAGTGCGTCGTCGAAGACCGGGTCCCGCGACTTCATCGACCTCGTAGGGGCGACGAGCGAGACGGTGCCGCATCAGGAGATGGTCGACATCACGGCGGAGACCGGCTTCGGGTTCTTCTCCATCGAGGACCGCGTACCCGAGTTCGACCGCCGCTACGGAGGCAGGTTCCAGGCGGTGCACGCCCTCAGCCTGGCGTTCCCCGCCCTCCTCAGTCCGGTCACCTGCTCCGCCTACGTGTACGGCCTCTCGCACCCCGCGGTAGGAGCTTCCGCCCGGTTGCTCTCCCGACTCGGCCTGCCAGACGTGACGGTCATCAACTCCAGCCTCGGCAAGGCGATCCAGGTCGACGAACTGATCCCCGGAAGCACCGTGCGGGCCTGCCGGATCAACGCCGAAGACGAGGACCTGACCTTCAACAACGAGGTGCGCAAGGCCGCGGCCTCGATGCCGCAGGACCTGCTGTCGGTCACCCAGCACGAGGACCCGCAGCAGAACGTCGCCGCCGCGATACGCGTACTGGCAGGGCAGGACACCAGCCAGGCGCGCAACGCGGTCGCCCTCAACGCGGCCCTGCTCATGCTCATGTCCGAAGCCGCGCCCACCATCCAGTTCGGCATCGACACAGCCCTCACGATCATCGACGCCGGCGCGGGCCTGGACACGCTGCAGCAGTTCGTACGTCTCACGGGCGGTGGCCCGGACAAACTCCGCTCGCTCCTGCGGCCCGTCTCCCCGACAACCCTGCTGGTAAGCCCTGGCAGCAAGGAGAAGGCTCCATGCTGACGCACGACGAACTCGCGATCGTCCACCTGGTCCTCAACACCGACTGCAACGCCTGGGACCTGGCACGGACCAGCGACTCACCGGGCGTATGCCGCTTCTGCTATCGAGAGCGCAACCGGGTCAAGACGGACCCGGACACCGTCCGCAGGGTCATCGACCGAGTCCGCGCCGAGTCCGAAGCCCACCGGGTCGTGTTCACAGGAGGCGACCCCGTGATGCCGTACGACAACCACCTGGAGGTCGCCCTCCAGCACGCACGGGAAGCCGGCTTCGAGACCAACCTCCACACCAACGGGCTGCTACTGAGCGACCGTTACGCGGGACTGCGGGACCACGTGACCCTCTACTCCCTGGCCATCGACGGTCCGGAGGCGGACTCGGCCGACTGGTTCCGCGGGCAGGGCTACTTCGAACGGTTCCGGTCCAACGTCGAGTCCCTCGTCGCCGACGGTCGCCGACTCGCCTTCAACACGTTCACCACGGCCGCGTCCGTGCGGGAGCTGCCGCGGCTCGCGGAGTTCGTCGCCGGCATCGCTGGCCGCACGGAGGTCGAGTACTGGCTGATCTCCCAGTACAGGCCCATCGGCCGTGCCAGCGCGGGCAAGGCGGAGCTCTACGGCTTCGAGCGGGATGACTTCGTCCGGGCCGTGGACGGGGTGCGCGACGCCGTCGCCCCGTTGGAGATCTTCGCCCAGCCCACACGGGCGCCCGAGGACCCGTACCCCTTCCGCGTCTGGGTCCTCGCCGACGGAACGGTCACCGCGGACCTCGGCAGCGTCGCCGCACCTCGCAACGCCGTGATCGGGGACCTGCTGGCCGACGGCTTCGAGCCGCTGGTCCGCCGAGCCTTCGCCCTACGAGAGCAGCCTCAGCTGGAGGGGATCGCATGAAGTTCGACACCGCGTACTACGAGAGCGTCATCGACCAGCATCAGTACGAGCACTTGGGGCTCGGCACCATCGACTTCGCCCTTGCGGGGATGAGCCCCGGCGACCTGCACACGAAGTGGGTGTGCCACACCGGTGCGCGGGAGTTCGCGGACGCCGTCTCTGGGGGTCGGCCGGCGATCGTCACCACTGGCGTCGGGCTCGGCGGCCCGCCGCACGCCGGCACTCTCTTCCAGCTGCTGCGCGCGGTCAAGCTCCAGCAGTGCGGACTCGACGTGCAGATCGTGCTCGGCGACCTCGACTCCTACAACGCGCGTCGCACGCCGCTGGACGCGGTGCGCCGCCTGGCCGACCAGTACGAGGAGTTCGCGCTTGGGCTGGGCTTCGACCCACGGCACGGTGTACTGCGTCGGCAGGAGGGCGAGACCGAAGTCATGGCCACCGCGTTCCTACTTTCGCGCCATCTGGACGACGACGATTTCCACTGGGCGGAGGAGGACCTCGCAGGGCTCTACCGTAACCATGGGGTCTTCGACCACCTCAACTACGGCATGAAGCAGGCCACGCTGCTGATGGCCGCAGACTTCGTGCACCTGCTGCGCGAAGGACGGCACGTGCTGGTGTCCCTCGGCGTTGACGAGCACAAGTACGTCGCCCTCGCGCGCCGTGGGGCCGAACGCTGGGGTCTGCCCGCAGACCGGCTGGCCGGCATCTACACCAAGATGATCCCGGGCCTCGGGGGCCTGCCGAAGATGAGTAAGAGCATCCCCGGCTCCGGAATCGACGGCTCCATGCCCGCCGAGGACATCAGGGCCCTGCTGGCGGCGGACACCGACTCGGCACCCTCCGACGACGGGTCGGCCCTGCTCCAGATGTACGCGTGTCTGCCCGAGGTCGGCCAGGCGGAGTACGACCGCGCCTCCGCCGCGCGACGCGCCGGAGACCGGGAGTGGCGTGTGATTCGCGAGGAGCTCGTCGAACGGCTGATCACGCTGTTCTCCTGCTGGCCGAAGTAGCAGGCACCCCTCCGAGGGAGCGCCGAACCCGCGGCCGAAGCAGGCCGTGTGCCCTCTGCCGCACCACACACCCGAGCAAGCAAGGAGTCTGACTGTGCACGCGGACACCACGACCACCTCACAGCCCCTGACCAGCCCCGATGCCCGGCAGCCCCCGGCCATCTCCGAGTCCTCGCAGCCGATAGGCGGCCCCGACACCTTCTTCATTCGCGGCGGCTACCGCAGCCGGAGCGAGGTCGAGTACTTCCTCGACGAGACGGACGACACCGTCACCTGGCAGCCCGACGTCTACCCCTATGCCGCCGAGCGGGCCGAGGAACTCGGCCGTGACGTCGTGATCGACATCGGCTGCGGGCAGGCGGGCAAGCTGGCCTCTCTCGCCGCCGAGCACCCCGACTGGACCTTCGTCGGCGTGGACTTCGGGGACAACCTCCGCTGGTGCCGCGACAACCACCCGTTCGGACAGTGGGTGGAGGCGGACCTCGAGTCGGCCGAGCAGTTGCCGCTCGACGCCGACCTCGTCCGCCGGTCCCTGGTGATCTGCTCCGACGTGATCGAGCACCTGGTGGACCCGGCCCCGGCCCTGGCCCTGATCCTGGGCCTGCTGCGGGAGGGCAGCGCCGCTGCCGTCCTGTCCACGCCGGCCCGTGAGTGCCGCAGCGGCTACGACACTCCTGGACCGCCGCGCAACCCCAGCCATGTGCGGGAGTGGGCAAGCGACGAGTTCCAGGCGCTGCTGCGGGCGTCCGGATTCGAGATCCACTACGCGGGCCTCACACGAAGCGACGACGCCTCCAACGGTCTGTCTACCCAGCTGCTCCTCGTCGGCATGGGAGGGACGGAGGTGGGAGAGCGGTGACGGCGGTTCCCCGGTCCAGGGGCCTGCGCGTCGTTCACCTGCCGGCTCGTACCCCGTACGCATGGAAGCTCCAGAGCCCTGACTTCCACATCCTGAACGGGACAGAGATTCCCACGGGCGAGACTGTGCCAGAGGCGGTCAGCGCCGCATGGCTCCTCGAACACGGCCCTCTCACGTGGCTCGACGTCCTGCACCTGCACCACATCGACTTCGAGGACATCGCCACCCTGGAGCGCCTGCTCGACGCGTGCCTGGGCTACGGGGTCAACGTGGTCTTCACCGCCCACGACACCCGGCCCATGGTCGGCAACGCCGAAGGCTTCGTCGAGCGGCTGCGGCTGCTCCGGTCTGCCGAGGTCAGCTGGGTCTGTCTCACTGAGGGATCCCTCACGAAGCTGACGGAGGTCCTCGGCGAGCGTGTCACTGCGACGGTCATCCCCCACGGATACGTCGCTGCCCCGGAGTCGCTGGCTGACCTGGAGCGCGAGGCGAGGGGCCCGGGGGCCAGGTACCTCATGTTCGGTGCCTCCCGGGCCAGCCGGGACCAGTTGTCCACCATGGCCAACTGGAGCCTGGGGATCACGGATCCCCACAGCACGCTCCACGTCCTCCTGCGCGCGTTCAGCCCTGCGGACTTCGCTGACGCCGGCCGTGCCCCGCTGCTTCTGGAGACGGCCCGGCACGATCCCCGTATCCGCCTCACCATGCGCCCGTATCCCACGGACGACGAAGTGGTCAGAGCCGGGCTGGCTTCGGACTCCCTGCTGCTGCCGTACCTCTGGGGGAGTCACTCCGGGCAGCTGGAACTGGCCTTCGACCTGAACCTGCTTCCGGTCTGCTCCCTCACAGGGCACTTGCCCGAGCAGTACGAGCGGCACAAGGGATTCGTCGAGGAACCCGAATGGTTCGATTGGTCGCAGGGGCATCCCAACCTCTTCGGAGAGAAGTTTCTGACCGCGCTGGAGAAAGCGGCAGCACGGCTCGGCTCCAGGCCCCGCCGCCTCGACCGAGAGTTCCTCGACTACAGGACCCAGGAACACAAGACGATCCTGGACGACTACGCCCGCGTGTACGGGGGTGACCGGTGAGCGCCACTCAGCGTATTTCGTGCGTGATCCTGTGCCACAACTACGGCCGATATCTCGACCAGGCCATAACAAGCTGTCTGGAACAGGAGCCCGGAAACTTCGTCCTTCACGAAATCATCGTCATCGACGACGGATCCAACGACGAAACTGAGGAGGTATGCCGTCGCCACGAAAAGAACGTCAAGGTCATCCGGAGGAGCCAGCAAGGTTTCGGCCAAACCTTGACCGACGCCTTTCTCCTCAGCACAGGCGACTGGGTCGCTCCTCTCGACGCCGATGACTGGTTCCACCCATCGAAGCTACGTACATGCGCCGACGCGATGACGGGTGAAACGCTGTTCATCGAGCACTGGGAGAACGTCGTCGACTCCAACGGAAAACCCAAGCTGAAAGACCCGCACCCGGGCGGAAACACGAGCACGCTGGTGGTCCATCGCGGGGCTGCCCTCAGCCTCCTGCCGGTGAGCAACGAAATCTTCTTCCACGCGCTGCGCGAGGCCGGCCGCGGTGCCGTCCTCTCGGACCCGTTGACCTTCTATCGGGTCCACTCCCACAGCATGACCGACCGAAGTACGCCCGGCCTGTCGCAGGATTATCGGGCCGAGGTGTGTCTGGGACTCTCGGATCGGCTCCGCATGATGGATGGGAACCCTCCCACCTGGGCGACCACTCGCCAGCTCAGGGGGATCTCCCAGCACTTCCGCGCCCTCGCTTCCGGGCACAGAGTGGAATCCGCCCTGCAGCGAAAAAAACACCTACCCGCCATGATCTTGCTTCCGGGGATGCTCATCGCCACGCTCCGAGCCCGAGACCCAATAGCCCCGTGGCTCCGCTCCCTCTCCAGTGCGCTCGTGGGCCGGCCGCTAGTACAGCTCTCGACGGCCCAAGGAGAGCGGGCTCAACCGTGATCATTCCGGCGATGCGACGAGGGCGGCGATGATAAAATCGCCGCTTCCAATCCCTACTGGTCAGGCCAGTTGTCCGACCCAGGAGCGTATAAGCGCCATGAGCCGTTTGAGCGAGTCTGTCACCCGTGTCATGCACATCCTCGATGGGGCGGACCTGGGCGCGGACTATACGGCCGCGCAGCTGCTCAGCGAGACAACAGCACGGCGCTCCCTGGACCTCTCCGACCTCTCCCCCGAGGAGCAGGCCGCACTGGTCGAGGGGCGTGCGAACCACCTGATCCCCTCGGCCGCGGTACTCGCCGAGAAGATCGAAGCCGCGCAGGCCGCCGGACGCCCGTTCGTCGTCAAGTACGGCATCGACCCGACCTCGCCCGACGTCCACCTGGGCCACGCGGTACCGATCATCATCGCCAGCCGGTTCCAGCGGATGGGCCACCACGTCGTCTTCATCATTGGTGACGTGACGGCCAAGATCGGTGACCCGTCGGGACGGTCCTCGGATCGACCGCCCCTCACCGACGAGGACATCGCCCGCAACCTGAGCGGCTACCAGCAGCAGGTCACGCCGTTCATCGACTTCGAGCGGGCCGACCTGCGCTTCAACGGCGAGTGGCTGAACAAGGTCACCCTGCCGGAGCTCGTCGGGGTTCTTGCCCGGGTGCCGGTCTCCATGTCGCTCCAACGCGAGGACTTCCGCACCCGGCTAGCCGATGGCCATGGGCTGTCCGTCGCCGAGTTCGTCTACTCCGTCGTCATGGCCTGGGACTCCGTGGCCATCGACGCCGATGTCGAACTCGGCGGTGTGGACCAGCTGTTGAACCTCCAGATGTGCCGCAAGGTCATGGAGATCTCGGAGCAGGACCCCGAGGTCGTCATCACCACCCCGCTCATCGAGGGCACCGACGGCACGGGCACCAAGATGAGCAAGAGCAAGGGCAACTACGTGGGCCTGACGGCGTCGCCCGATGACGTCTACGGCCGGCTGATGTCCATCCCCGACCACCTGACCGAGCAGTACCTCCAGCTGCTCACCGAGTGGACGGACACCGAGATCCGCGTGGTCACCAAGCGCCTGGAGGCCGGCACCGCGCACCCGATGGCGGTCAAGCGCATCCTGGCCGGCGAGGTGGTGGCCGCGCTCCACGGCCTGGACGCTGCTGCCGCCGCTCGCGCGGAGTTCACGGCGCGCTTCTCCAAGCGCTCCTTCGGGGACACCCAGAACCTCCCCGTCATCTCCCTGAAGGACCACGCCGAGGACACGCTCGGCGCGCTGGTCAGCCGGACGCTGGACTTCGCTCCCAGCATCTCCGCCGTGCGCCGTGTGGCTCAGCAGAAGGGCCTCCGTCTGATCCTTGAGGCGGACGGAGAGCAGGCACCTACGCCGCTCGCCGAGGCGTCCGTGCAGCAGACGCTCGGTGAGGTCGTGAGCGAGGTTGGGGCACTCGAAGGTGCCGAGCTGTACCTCAAGGTCGGCCGTAAGGTCGCCCGCATCGAGGTCTGAGATCAGGCGCGGCGCCGACTCACCAACGTGAGTCGGCGCCGTTCTGTTTGCGCTCGGTGCGACCCGCCAGCCGCGCGATCCAGGAGAGACGGTGTGCTGTTATGCAAGACCGTCTGGTGCTGAAATCTCCTGGTCGTTGCAACGACGTGCTTGGCATCGATTCTTCAGACGTTATCCCAGTTCGCTGGGCCGATTTATTCATCCCGTTTGCTACGGCTGGTGCCGGAGGAGCGTCGCATTCGGTTCCAAATCCGGCGCCACCAAGACGCTTGTCCCGCCAGAGGTTGAGGGATGGCCTCGATGTGCGCGGCGCGGTCGCGGGAGCTAGCGACTCGAGTGGCTGCCGCTGAGATTCGTGGCAACCAGTCGATACGGTCGCTGCGGACGTAGTAGTGCGACCTACACTGCTGTTGTCCGTTTCCAACGGACGGTCGCAGGGACACGGTGCCATCGAAGGTCAGGGTCCAGTCGTGCGGTCCGAATGGTGTGACGACCTTCGCACCACATCCGCACGCGCACAGATGGACTGCGGTTTCGAACTGCATCGAGATGTACAGCTTACCCGGCTCGGGTTCGGCCGGGATGTGCTCGATGAACACCGGCATCAAGGATCGAGCTTTCACGCGGCGGCCTCCGACCCGTCCCCAGCATCAGCGCTGGCCGGGACCGGCTCGGCGCCCAATCCGATGCCGGCGAGGGCGGCTACTACATCCCCAATCCCTCGGCAGGCGATCCGGGTAGACGAGGGGCTCTTCGATGTGGTCGGCGCCGGGGCCGAGGCCGACGCCGTACAGACGCCCTAGGTGGTTCGCTCGGTCATGTGCTCTGCCCCGTAGCTTTACAGAGATCGGCCATTGGACGTCATACAGGCTGTCGCGAGAGTACTGAGAGACACATCGTCAGTTGAACAGGCTGTCCTGGACGTACTGAACGACATGCGCCTTCGGGTAGAACACGCCCAGCAGCATAAAGGTTCTGGGGTGGGCCGCGATGTTGCCGACGAAGAAGTGGACTGCGCGGTCACGGGTGAAGATCGAGTCGTACCAGCGCTCTCGCAGCTTGTCCTGCACAGCACGCTCGCCGTACTTGCGGAGGAACTTGCGGTACGAGGCTCCGGCCTCCCAGTCCTTGAGCGCCATGTCATGCGTCGGGCAGGTGTCGTCTGTGCAGCGGAACCGGTAGCGGAATTCCAGCGGTACCCACTCAAGTGGGGCCAAGTCCTGCTCCAGGAGGTCCAGTTGATCGGCCAGAGCAGCCTTGGACGCAGGCCAGGGTTCGGCCGACGTCAGCCGGAAGCCGGCCTCGGCGGGCCGGAAGACGCCGAGCGAGGTTCCTCGCTGCGCTTGATCCCGTTTGATCGCGCATAAGGAGGGCGCGACGAGGGGCTCAATGTACTTGTACCGCTGCTTCCAGTCGCCACCCGTCGGTACGTCACCCACGATCTTGAGGGTGCCGAGGTCCGGCCGCAGACTCTCGGGCCGCGAGTCTCGCGTGTCGTGGGACTCGACCTCAACTTCGATGATCGAGTACTTCCGGAACTGGTCTTCCTCCTTCAGGAGCCGGAAGGGGACGGGAAACAGGCGCACATGCCGAGGCGCACCCTCGTCCAGACGTATGCCTGCCACACAGCTGGTCTCGCGGTACTTGTTGGACAGCTCTGGATACGTCTTCACCGTGATCATGATCTGTGCGCGCTGCCGATTCCACGATCCCATGGTTGCCCCCTCCACTGATCTCCCGATCCGATTGGAGGAGAGGCATGCGCCACCGGCAAGGGCGCGTACAGGAGCGAGGGACGAAGTCAGGCCAGGGGAATGACGGGCACCGCGGCCCGTTTGCGGACCGTGTCCAGAACGACCTGCCGGTGGCAGCGGCTCTCGTCCTTCTCGAAGCACAGGACCGCGACCCGGGACTGCCGGGCATGCTCCGCGAGGCGCTCAAGATCGGTCTGCGCCTCCTCGGACCGCAGCACCCCACGGAACCGGGCCCGGCCCTCGTCGAGCCGGCCGTCCCAGAACGGCGCCCGGTTGTCCTTGGGATTGCCCAGGCCACGCAGGTGCGTGTACTCGATGCCGGCCTCGGCAAGTGCCTCCCCGAGGCGGGTCTTGCTGAAGCCCTTCTTACGGCTGATCGGCGTGAGCCGTACGTCCGCCACGACATCAATACGGCTGTCGAGGAGCGAGGCGACGAAGGAGTCGATGTCCCGGCCTTCGTACCCAGCGGACCAGAGGCCGGGAGCGACCTTGGTCTCCTGGAAGAGCTCATCGAGGGAGACCTCAAGTGCCTCGGCGACCGCTCCGACGGTGAAGAAACCTGGCTGGATCGCTCCCTCGCTCTCCAGTCGGGCCAGCGTTCCAACGGCGACGCCGGCTTCCTTGGCGAGCCGCTCCCGCGACCACCCTCGGCCCTCCCGCATCGCTCGCACGCGCTGGGCGAGTGCTCGGGCGTGGTCGTGGGGACGCGCTGAGTGATGGCTTGCCATGTGTCGTGATCCTAAGGGCGGTTGAGGCGGACGGGCATGGTGTTCCCGGCCGACTAAGGGGCTGGATTCGCGAACGCGCAGGTCCGAGTGCCCTCAGCCGCCACACTTCAGACGGCCTCACCAGTCACCCCCTGGGAGAATCCGACCAAGATCTTCTCCCAGATTTCTCCCAAACGATCTTCGGGAACGAATCAGGGGCCTGATCCACTCGGTGGATCAGGCCCCTGACCTGGTACTTCCTGTCGGGGTGGCGGGATTTGAACCCACGACCTCTTCGTCCCGAACGAAGCGCGCTGCCAAGCTGCGCTACACCCCGATCGCCGCCTTTGCAGCGCTTGCTGCCCTGGCGACATCGATTACTTTAGCGGACCCTCGGCCGGAGACGAAATCCGGTTTCCGGGAGAGCGGCCAGCAGGCCGCTGGTGGTGGGAGGCCGGGGGTCAGGGCTTCGGGGTCAGCGTCAGGAGGGTGGCCTCCGGCGGGCAGGCGAAGCGGACCGGGGTGTAGCGGTTGGTACCGCAGCCCGCCGATACGTGCAGGTACGCGCGATGGCCGCCGGACTCGTGCGTGGAGAGGCCCTTGACCCGCTTGGTGTCCAGGTCGCAGTTGGTGACCAGCGCGCCGTAGAAGGGGATGCACAGCTGCCCGCCGTGCGTGTGGCCCGCGAGGATCAGGGGGTAGCCGTCGGCGGTGAAGGATTCCAGCGTGCGCAGGTACGGGGCGTGCACCACGGCCATCGAGAAGTCCGCGTCAGCCTCCGGCCCGCCCGCCACCCGCTCGTAGCGGTCCCGCTTGATGTGCGGGTCGTCCAGTCCGGTGAAGGACAGCTCCAGGCCGTCCAGCTTGAGGCGCGCCCGGGTGTTGGTGAGGTTCAGCCAGCCCGCCGCGTCGAAGGCGTCCCGCAGTTCCTCCCAGGGGTTGTGGACGGCGCCGACGACCGGCTTGTTGCCGTTCAGCCCGTGCCGGCCCTGGGTCTTCTCGATCAGGTAACGCCCGGGATTGCGCAGCCGCGGTCCGTAGTAGTCGTTCGACCCGAAGACGTACACGCCGGGGAAGTCCATGAGCGGACCCAGCGCGTCCAGCACCTCCGGCACGCCCTCCGTGTCCGAGAGGTTGTCGCCGGTGTTCACGACGAAGTCGGGGCGCAGGCCCGCCAGGGACTGGAGCCAGGCCTGTTTCTTGCGCTGCCCGCGCACCATGTGGATGTCCGACACCTGGAGTACGCGCAGTGGGCGCATCCCCCGGGGCAGTACGGGCACCGTGATCCGGCGCAGGCGGAAGGACCGCGCCTCGAAACCGGCGGCATAGGCGACTCCCGCGGCCCCCACTGCCGCGATGCCGGCAACCGCCTTCAGGGGAACTCCGTAACGCGCACGCATGGCCCCATCGTCGCAGACCCGGAAAACCTGCGGGCGCCAGCGCCCCCGTACCTGGCAGACTCAGGTCCATGACCACGCTCAAGGCCAAGCTCCAGGAAGACCTCACGACCGCCATCAGGGCGCGCGACGAGCTGCAGTCGTCCACGCTGCGACTGACCCTCTCCGCCATCACCAAGGAGGAGGTCGCGGGCAAGGAAGCGCGCGTGCTCTCCGACGAGGAAGTCCTCAAGGTGATCGCCAAGGAGGCGAAGAAGCGCCGGGAGGCCGCGGAGGCCTTCGCCCAGGGCGGCCGTCCCGAGCAGGCCGCGCGGGAGACCGCGGAAGGCGAGTTCCTCGATACGTACCTGCCCAAGCAGCTCAGCGACGACGAGCTCGCCGCGATCGTCGGGCAGGCCGTCGAGGAGGCGAAGGCGGCGGGAGCCGAGGGGCCGCGGGCCATGGGCGCCGTCATGAAGATCGTGAACCCGAAGGTGGCCGGGCTGGCCGATGGCGGCCGCGTCGCCGCCGCCGTCAAGCAGCACCTCTCCTCGTAGGGCATGGAGGCGGGGCCGTAGCCGGGCACGCAGCAGGCCACGGTTCGCCAGCTCGCCGGTTGGTCCAGTCGACCGCGGGCCCCGCTGCCCCGACCAGTAGGTACATCGAAGAGGGGCCCCCGCCGCATCTTGGGTTCTAGGAGTCGTTGCAACATCCCAGTTCAGGGGATGCGATGGACTTCGAGATCCGTAGGGACCGGACGCCTCAGGGCCCTCGGAAGCT
>NZ_JBSFTS010000027.1:0-78891 GCF_053591375.1 Streptomyces sp. NPDC003034 | reverse complement strand
CAACAAAAAAATACGTGCGTGTACACCACTCGCGCCGCGCGGTCGTCACCGGCGCCGACCAGCTACGCCCCCCCCCCCCCCCCCCCCTTCCGGTATGCCTACGCCCTGGGCGGCAGCTTCGGACGGCTGCGGTCCGGTACGTCGGTGTACCCGGGCGGCTGCAGCGCCGGGTCCTGTTCCAGCAGTTCCAGCGCCAGGTGGACGGCGTCGGCCAGTTGAACGTGGCGGCCCTCCGCCCAGTCGAGCGGAGTGCGCAGCAGCGGGAGGTCCGGCTCCACGCCGTGGTTCTCCACCGACCAGCCGTACTCCGGGAACCAGGCCGCGTTCATCGGCACGGTGATCACCGTGCCGTCGCCGAGGGTGTGCCGGCCGGTCATGCCGACGACGCCTCCCCACGTGCGCTGGCCGACCACCGGCCCGAGCCCCAGCAGCTTGAACGCCGCCGTGATCATGTCACCGTCCGAGGAGGTAGCCTCGTCGGCCAGCGCCACGATGGGACCGCGGGGCGCGTTGGAGGCGTACGACACCGGATCGGCGTTCCGCGTCAGGTCCCAGCCGAGGATCGAGCGGGTGAGCTTCTCCACCACCAGCTCGCTGATGTGCCCGCCCGCGTTGCCGCGTACGTCCACGATCAGCGCGGGCCGGGACATCTCCATCCGCAGGTCGCGGTTGAACTGCGCCCAGCCGGAGCCGCCCATGTCGGGGATGTGGAGGTAACCGCAGCGGCCGCCGCTGATCTCCCGGACCACCGCCCGCCGTTTGGACACCCAGTCCTGGTAGCGCAGCGGCCGCTCGTCGATCAGCGGCATGATCGCCACCCGGCGGGAACGGCCCTGCCCCTCCGCGGGTTTGAAGGTCAGCTCCACCGTCGTACCGCCCGCGGCCGCGAGCAGCGGGTAGGGCCCGGCGACCGGGTCCACCGGCCGCCCGTCCACATGGGTGAGGACCGCGCCCTCCCGGATGCCGGTGCCCGCCAGCGGGGAGCGGGCCTTGGAGTCGGAGGACTCGCCGGGCAGGATCCGGCGGACCACCCATGTCCCGTCCCTCGGGACGAGATTGGCGCCGAGCAGGCCGATCGCCCGCTGGTAGTGCGGGGGGCCCTCATTGCGGCGGGCGGGGGAGACGTACGCGTGGGAGGTGCCGAGCTCGCCGAGGACCTCGCGCAGCAGATCGGCGAACTCGTCGGGTGAGGCGACCCGTTCGACCAGCGGACGGTACTGGCGCAGTACCCCGTCCCAGTCGATGCCGCTCATCTTAGGGTCCCAGAAGTACGCGCGGATGATCCGCCCGGCCTCCTCGAAGGCCTGGCGCCACTCGGCCGCCGGGTCCACCTCGTGCAGGATGCGCCGCAGGTCCAGGTAGACGGTCGAGTCGCTGTCGCCCGACTCGGTCGCCGGGACCGCGCGCAGGTCGCCGTCGTCGTTGACCACGAGCCGGGTGCCGTCGCCGCTGACCGCGAACCAGTCCAGTCCCGAGGCCAGTTCGCTCTTGCGCGCCTTGACCAGGTCGAAGTGCTCCAGCGTCGGCTTCCCGCTGGTGTCGGCCGGGTTGGCGAAGGTCTCGCCGAGCGCGCCGGAGATCGGCCAGCGCAGCCACACCAGCCCGCCGCCGTGCACCGGATACAGCGCCGAGTACTTCGACGCCGCCACGGGGAAGGGCGTGACGCGGCTCTCCAGCCCCGCCACCTCCACGGTCACCGTGCCGTCACCGGACTCCGATTCCCCCTCGACCGGGTCGAGACCGCCCGCCGCGGGCCGGCCGTCCGGCGAGAACGCGAACGGCGAGGGGGTCGCGGAGGAGAGCGGGACCAGGTACGGGCGGCAGCCCAGCGGGAAGGACAGATCGCCCGTGTGCACGTCGTAGACCGGGTCGAAGCCCCGCCACGACAGGAAGGCCAGGTAACGCCCGTCCCGGGTGAAGACCGGGTTCTCGTCCTCGAAACGGCCGTCCGTCACGTCCACGACCAGGGGCGCGCCGGAGCCGGAGATCCGGGCCATCTTGATCTGCCGCAGCGAGCGTCCGATACCCGGGTGCGACCAGGTCAGCCAGCATCCGTCGGGCGAGAAGGCCAGGTCGGTGACGGGGCCGTTGACGGAACGGATCAGCTCGGTGACCTCACCGGCCCGGCCGGACGCCCCGGCCTGCCCCGCCTCCGCGGTGTCCTCGGCCACGGCCTCGGCGCTCTCCGTCCCCGCCTCCGTCCCCGCCTCCGTCTCGTCGTCCGACACGGTGATCAGCAGCAGCCGCCCGTCGTTGGAGGCGACGGCCAGCCGGTTCCCTTCCGGGTCGGACAGCAGTTCCAGTACGCGCCCCAGCTTTCCCGAGGCCAGCCGGCGCGGCTGCCGTTCCCCGGAGGCGCGCGGCAGGTACGCGATCTCGATCGCGTCCTCGCCCTCGGCGTCGGTGACGTAGGCGACCTCTCCGCCGCTGCCGAGCATCTCGGGCAGCCGTACGCGCACGCCCGGGGTGTCGGCGATGGCCCGGGCGGGCCCGTCGCGGTGGGTCAGCCAGTACAGGCTGCCGCGCACCACGACCGCGCTGGCGCGCCCGGTGGTGTCGACGGACAGGGAGTCGACGTGGCTGGCGGCCGGCACCTGGTAGACGCGGCGGCCCGCGCGCTGGCCGCCCAGCCGGACCTGGAGCTTGCGCGGGACGGCCTCCGGTTCGAGCGACTCCACGAGCCAGAGGTCCCCGGCGCACTGGTAGACGATCCTGGAGCCGTCGCTGGAGGCGTGCCGGGCGTAGAACTCCTCGTGGTCGGTGTGGCGGCGCAGATCGGTGCCGTCCGGCAGGCAGGAGTACACATTGCCGATGCCCTCGTGATCGGAGAGGAAGGCGATCCGGCCGCTCACGAACATGGGGGCGTCGAGGTGGCCCTCCAAGTCCTCCAGCAGCCGCTCGCCGTGCAGCCACAGCCGGCCGGTGGCACCGCCCCGGTAGCGCTTCCAGGCGGCTGGCTCGTGCGGCGGCTTGCCCGTGAGCAGCAGGGTGCGCCGCTCGCCGCCTTCGGCCTCGTGGACCTGGATGTCGGAGACGGGCCCCCAGGGCAGGCGCCCGCCGGGGCTGCCGTCGGTGGGCAGGCTGTAGGCCCAGGCGAAGTGGGAGAAGGGCTGGCCGTGGGAGGAGACGGCCAGGATGTCGCTGTGGCCGTGCTCGTCGGGCGGGGTCCAGCCGCACACGCGGGTGTCGGTGGACCCCCAGTGGCTGAGCCGGCGGGCCGGGCCGCCGTCCACGGGGGCGAGGTGGATCTCGGGGTCGAGGCTACGCCAGGTGGTGAAGGCGATGTGCCGGCCGTCGGGGGAGAAGCGCGGGTGCCCCACGCGGGTCCGGTCGACGGTGAGCCGCCAGGCCCGGCCGGGCGTTCGGCCGTCGGGGACCAGCGGGGCGACCCAGAGGTCGTCCTCGGTGGCGAAGCACAGCAGGTCGTCGTGCAGGTGCGGGAAGCGGAGGTACGCGACGTCGTGACTCACCCCCCAATGCTTTCCGCGCTGAGGGGGCCTGGCAACTCGTACGGGTGATCCATGCCACTCACCAAGCGAAACGGAACTGTTTCGTTTCGCTAGCGGCAGGGGTATCGTCGTGGACGTACGGACCGGTTTCGTTCGGATGGGAGGGGCTCCAGATGCCCGAAGCGATGTCGGCGATGTCGGCTCGGCGCAGCCGGATCACGCCCGAGCGGGAAGCCGAACTGCACGGGGCGGTCCTCGACCTCCTGCGCGAGGTCGGCTACGAGGCGCTGACCATGGACGCGGTCGCCGCTCGTACGAAGTCCAGCAAGGCCACCCTCTACCGCCAGTGGGGGAGCAAGCCGGAGCTGGTCGCCAGGGCCCTGCGATGTACGCAGCCCGTCTCGCTGCGGGAGATCGACACGGGCAGCCTGCGCGGGGACTTCGCGCGCATGGTCGAGCACTCCGACGACGCCCAGATGGCCAAGGACAGTGCGCTGATCCGGGGCCTGGCGCACGCCGTCCACGAGAGTCCGGAGCTCCACAAGGCGCTACGGGACCTGCTGGTCGACCCGGAGATCACCGGACTGCAGGTCATGCTGCGGCGAGCGGTGGACCGGGGCGAGATCGCCCCCGGCTGCTTGGCCGTGCAGTTCGTACCGCACATGCTCATCGGAGCGTTCATCTCGCTGCCGCTGATCGAGGACCGCCCGGTGGACCGGGCCTTCCTCGGTGACTTCATCGACGCCGTGGTCTTCCCCGCCCTCGGCGTCTGACCCACCCAGCCCACCCTCCGTCCCCACTCACCGCTGTGCTGCTCCTGACACGCCGCTCTCGTCGTCGGGCCGGCTCTCCATGCCCTGATCCATCCCGGATCCATCCCACGACCTGAACGGGAGAACCACGACGTGGCCACCTTCCTCTACCGACTCGGCAGGGGCGCCTTCCGGCGCCGCCGGCTCGTCGCCCTCCTCTGGGTGGCGCTGCTGTTCGCCGCCGGCTTCGGCGCGGCCTCGGCGTCCGCGCCCACCTCCGGCTCCTTCTCGATACCCGGCACGGAGGCCCAGAAGGCCTTCGATCTGCTGGACCAGCGCTTCCCGGGGATGGCCGCCGACGGCGCCACCGCCCGTATCGTCATCAAGGCGCCGGCGGGCGCCAAGGTCACCGATCCCGCCCCCAAGGCCGAGGTCGAGAAGATGATCTCGGGTCTGAAGGAGGGCCCCGGCGCCGGTCAGGTCGCCTCCGTCGAAGACCCGTACCAGGCGCGGGCGGTGAGCCAGGACGGCTCGACCGCCTACATCAGCGTCAAGTACGACGTCAGCGGCATGGAGCTCAAGGACGCCACGCGCGACGCGCTCAAGGAGTCCGGCACGGCCGCCCAGAAGCAGGGGCTCACCGTCGAGATCGGCGGCGACGCCCTGATGGCGGCGCCCGAGACCGGCTCCGGCGAAATCATCGGCATCCTGGTCGCCGCGATCGTCCTCGTGATCACCTTCGGCTCGCTGATCGCTGCCGGGCTCCCGCTGCTGACCGCCCTGATCGGCGTCGGCATCGGCGTCTCCTCCATCACCGCGCTCGCCAGCGTGCTGGACCTCGGCTCCACCACCTCCACCCTCGCGATGATGATCGGCCTCGCGGTCGGCATCGACTACGCGCTCTTCATCGTCTCCCGCTACCGCGCGGAGCTGGCCGAGGGCCGGGAGCGCGAGGAAGCCGCGGGCCGGGCCGCCGGAACCGCCGGCTCCGCCGTGGTCTTCGCCGGTCTGACCGTGGTCATCGCCCTCGTGGGGCTGGCCGTCGTGAACATCCCGATGCTGACCAAGATGGGTGTGGCGGCGGCCGGCACGGTCGTCATCGCGGTGCTCGTCGCCCTGACGCTGGTCCCGGCCATCCTCGGCTTCGCGGGCAAGAAGGTCCTGCCGGCCGGTACGAAGAGCAAGCTCTTCGGCAAGGGCGGCAAGGGCGGCAAGGGCGGCAAGGGCAAGGACACGGGCACGGGCGCGGGCACGGGCGAGCCGACTGTCGACTTCGAGAAGAAGGCCAACGGCGGCACCCGCTGGGCCCGCTTCGTGCTCCGCCGCCCGGTGATGGTGCTGCTCGTCGGTGTGATCGGCCTCGCCGCCGTCGCGATCCCGGCGGGCAAGCTGGAGATGGGCCTGCCGGACGACGGCGCCCAGCCGGTCTCCACGACCCAGCGCAAGGCGTACGACCTGCTCTCCGAGGGCTTCGGCCCGGGCTTCAACGGCCCGCTGATGGTGGTCGTCGACGGGGACAAGGCCCTCGCCGACCGCACGGTCGACCAGATCAAGGGGCTGGAGGGCTGGGCGGCGGTCACGCCGCCGCTCCTCAACGAGGCCGGGAACGCCGGGATCATCACGGTCGTCCCGAAGGACCGCCCGTCCTCCGCCCAGACCGAGGACCTGGTCCACGAGATCCGCGGGGCCACCGGGGACGACGTGCTCGTCACCGGCGCCACCGCCATGAACATCGACTTCTCGCAGAAGATGAACGACGCGCTGCTGCCCTACCTGGCGCTCGTGGTCGGCCTCGCCTTCCTGCTGCTGATGCTGGTCTTCCGCTCCATCCTCGTCCCGCTCAAGGCCGCGCTCGGCTTCCTGCTCTCCGTCGTCGCCGCCCTCGGCGCGGTCGTCGCCGTCTTCCAGTGGGGCTGGCTCGCCTCGCTCTTCGGGGTGGAGCAGACCGGCCCGATCATGTCGATGATGCCGATCTTCATGGTGGGTGTCGTCTTCGGCCTGGCCATGGACTACGAGGTCTTCCTGGTCACCCGCATGCGGGAGGCGTACGTCCACGGCGAGCGCCCGGGCCAGGCGGTCGTGACCGGCTTCCAGTACAGCGCGCGGGTGGTCGTCGCCGCCGCCGTCATCATGATCGCGGTCTTCGCCGGCTTCATCGGAGCCAGCGAGCAGATGGTCAAGATGATCGGCTTCGGTCTGGCCGTCGCCGTCTTCTTCGACGCCTTCGTGGTCCGGATGGCCATCGTCCCGGCGGTGCTCGCGCTGCTCGGGCACAAGGCCTGGTGGCTGCCGCGCTGGCTGGACCGGCTGCTGCCGAACGTGGACGTGGAGGGCGAGAGCCTGCGCCGCCACCTCAAGGACGCGGGAAGCTCCCCGGAGGGCCCGGACAAGGAGCGCACACTGGTCGACGCCTGACGGGTGCGCCTGACCCGGTCCCCTTGACCCGGTCTGCCCGTACGCGTCGCTCCCGCTGCTCCGTACGGATGCCGCCCCGGCCCCGCACCGCCCGACGACCGGGTGGCGCGGGGCCGGATCCGTTGGGCCCGCTTGCTCCTACCGGGTGGCGGAGGTGTTCGAACGGCGCAGGAAACGCCGCAGCGCGGCGATGTCGAACTGGACGACCGCGACGCCCTCGGGGGAGTGGAATTCGACGATGGCCTGCACCCGGCCGCAGGGCCAGACGCGTACGTCGCCGCTGCCGGTCGGGGCCGCGAGGCCCGCCTCCAGGAGGGCGCGGGGGAGGACCCACTCGTTGTCGGTGCCCTCGGGGGACAGGTCGGCGGGGAAGACGATCCGTACGGCCAGGGGCTCGGCGGGGGTGAAGCGCAGGGCGACGGGGATCGTCCGGTAGAGCGGGTCGTCGGTGATCACGCGGGCGCTGACGCGCTCCTCGACGGCGGCGACGGTCGCGGTGGCGGGGGAATTCTCGGCGGTCGCTGACATCGACACGACTCCTCGAAATCGGAACATATGCGTCCGTTTGTCCGTCCAGCCTCGCACATTCCGACGAAAGCGCGCGGCTCTATTTGGTACCGGATCGCTCTTGCCAACCGTTTGCAACTGGGCACATTCTTGAGCGGCTGAAGACTGTGTGAGGAAGCGGAGCCACTCCATGCATGTGCCCGACGGATTCATCGACACACCCGTCTCGCTGGGCGCCGGAGTGGTGGCCGCCGCGGCGGTGGCCATCAGCCTGCGCGGCGCCCGCCGGGAGCTGGCGGGGCTGTCCCAGACCGGCGGCTCGGGGACGGAACGCACCGCCCCGCTGGCCGGACTCGTGGCCGCCTTCATCTTCGCCGTGCAGATGCTGAACTTCCCCGTGGCCGCCGGGACCAGCGGCCACCTGCTGGGCGGGGCGCTCGCCGCGATACTCGTCGGCCCGTACACCGGCGTGCTGTGCGTGTCCGTGGTGCTGCTGATGCAGGGGATCCTGTTCGCCGACGGCGGGCTGACCGCCCTCGGCGTGAACATCAGCATCATGGGCGTCGTCACCGTGCTCGTCGCCTACGCGGTCTTCCGCGGCCTGCTCAAGGTCCTGCCGCCCACCCGCCGCTCCGTGACCGTCGCGGCGTTCACCGGGGCCCTGCTCTCGGTGCCGGGCGCGGCCGCCGCCTTCACCGCCGTCTACGCCGTCGGGGGCACCACCGACGTCCCCCTCGGCAAGGTGCTGACCGCCATGGTCGGCGTGCACACCCTCATCGGCATCGGCGAAGCCGCCATCACCGCCGCCACCGTGGGCGCCGTGATCGCCGTACGGCCCGACCTCGTGTACGGCGCGCGCGGGGTGACCACGCCGCTCAAGCTCCGCGTCGGCGGCGATCTCGTCGATGCCCCGGCCGCCGCCCCGGCGCCCGCGGCGGCCGCCGGCTCCACCCGCAAGGTGTGGGCGACGGGACTGGTCACCGCCCTGGTCCTGGCCGGTTTCGTCTCCTTCTACGCGTCCGCCAGCCCCGACGGCCTGGAGAAGGTCGCCGCCGACCAGGGCATCGACCGCAAGGCCGAGGAGCACGCCGCCGCCGGCTCCCCGCTCGCCGACTACGGCGTCAAGGACGTGGAAGACGCCCGCCTGTCCGGCGCTCTCGCCGGGGTCATCGGCGTCGGCGCGACCGTCGCCGTGGGCACCGGGATCTTCTGGACGGTGCGCCGCCGCCGCACGGAGGACGCCGGCCCGGCCTCCACGCCGTCCGCTGCCTCACCGGTCGGCTGACATGGGGGCCGGCCACGCACGCGGGACCGCGGTGAGCGCGGGCGCAGCGCAGTGGAGCAAGCTCTACCGGCACGGGCACTCGCCGGTCCACACCCTGCCGCCGCACTGCAAACTGGCCGCCGCCTTCGCCTTCGTCGTGGTCGTCGTGTCCACACCGCGCGAGGCGATGTGGGCCTTCGGCCTGTACGCCGTCCTCCTCGCGGCGGTCGCGGCCGTGGCCCGCGTCCCCGCCGGCTTCCTGCTGCGACGGATGCTCATCGAGATCCCGTTCGTCGCCTTCGCCGTGCTCATGCCCTTCGTGGCGCAGGGCGAGCGGGTGGAGGTCCTCGGCATGTCGCTCAGCGTGTCGGGCCTGTGGGGTGCCTGGAACGTACTGGCCAAGGGCACCCTCGGCGTCGCGGCGTCCGTCCTGCTCGCCTCGACGACCGAACTGCGGGCGCTGCTGCTGGGCCTGCAACGGCTGAGACTGCCGCCCATGCTCGTACAGATCGCGACCTTCATGATCCGCTACGGCGATCTCATCAGCGACGAGCTGCGCCGGATGTCGATCGCGCGCCGCTCCCGCGGATTCGAGGCCACCGGCATCCGGCACTGGGGGGTGCTGGCCAAGACGGCCGGCGCGCTGTTCATCCGCTCCTACGAGCGCGGCGAGCGGGTCTACCTCGCGATGGTCAGCCGCGGCTACGCCGGCTCGATGCCGGTGATCGACGACGTCGCGGCCACGCGCGCCCAGTGGGCGCGGGCGGCCGCACTCCCGGTGACGGCGCTCGCCGTCTGTCTGATGGGCTGGACGCTGTGACCCCTGCTCCCTCTTCGTCTCCCGCTCCCGCACCCGCCCCGTCGCCGCCCTCGCTGCGGGTGGCGGGCCTCGCGTACGCCTATCCGGACGGCCACCAGGCCCTCTTCGGGGTCGACCTGACCGTCGGCCGCGGCGAGCGGGTCGCGCTGCTCGGGCCCAACGGCGCGGGCAAGACCACGCTGGTGCTGCACCTCAACGGCATCCTCGGCGGCGGCGTCGGCTCCGTGGCCGTGGCCGGGCTGCCGGTGGAGAAGCGGAACTTCGCCGAGATCCGGCGCCGGGTCGGGATCGTCTTCCAGGACCCCGACGACCAGCTGTTCATGCCCACCGTGCGGGAGGACGTGGCCTTCGGCCCGGCCGCGGCCGGCCTGCGCGGGGCGGAGCTGGAGGCGCGGGTGCGGGCAGCGCTGGAGCAGGTAGGGATGGCTGCCTTCGCCGACCGGCCGCCGCACCACCTGTCCTTCGGCCAGCGCCGCCGGGTCGCGCTGGCGACCGTACTGGTCATGCGGCCGGAGATCCTGGTCCTGGACGAGCCCTCGTCCAACCTGGACCCCGCCTCGCGCCGGGAGCTGGCCGACATCCTGCGGTCGCTGGACGTGACGGTGCTGATGGTGACGCACGACCTGCCGTACGCGCTGGAGCTGTGCCCGCGGGCCGTGGTCCTCAGCGAGGGCGTCATCGCGGCGGACGGCCCCACGCGGGACCTGCTGTGCGACGAGCAAATGATGCGGGCCCACCGCCTGGAGCTTCCCTTCGGCTTCGACCCGCGCACCCCGTCGCTGGCGCGGTCCTCGGGCTGAGAGCAGCTCCGCGCTCGTTCAGACCGGTCGGCACCCCGCTCGCCCGGCCTCCACCCCCGCCGGACGGAGTCCGGCGCAGCGGCGCGAAGCCGGGGAGGCCCCCCGGGGCCGAGCCGTGCGAGCGGGGCGTCAGGAGCAGCGGCGCCTCAGGAGCAGCGGCGCGTCAGGAGGAAAGCACCGCTGCGACGATCCGGCCCGCCGTGTCCCCGCCGTGGCCGCCGCCCTCGACCATCGCCGCCGCGGCCAGGTCCCCGCTGAAGCCCGTGAACCAGCTGTCCGGGCTGCCCGCGCCGTCGACCTCCGCCGAGCCGGTCTTCGCGCCCTTGTCCGCGCCCTTGACCTGGGCCATCGCTGCGCTGCCGGTGCCGCTGACCGCCGTCTGCCGCATCATCGTGACGAGCTGCGCCGACACTCCCGGCTTCATGGCGCGCGGCGCCGAGGCGAGGGTCCGCCCGTCCAGCGAGGCCTTGACGATCACCGGCTGCCGGAAGACACCGGTTCGTGCGGTCGCCGTGATCGAGGCGATGTTCAGCGGGTTCATCCGGATGGTGCCCTGGCCGATGTACTCGGCGGCCGCCACCGGCCCCGATGCCTCCGGTACCGAGCCGTCCCAGGAGCTGACGCCCGCCTTCCAGTCCAGCCCGATCCCGAAGACCTCCCGCGCCTCCCGGGGCAGTGCGCCGTTGTCGTTCACATCGTCGATCAGGCTGATGAAGGCGGTGTTGCAGGACTTGGCGAAGCTCGTCGCGAAGGTCTGCCCCTCCAGGCTGAAGTTCTTCAGGTTGTGGAAGGCTTTGCCGTCCCAGCTGGCCGTCGCGGGGCACGCCGCGACCTTGTCCGCGGCCACCAGGCCCTTGTCCAGCAGCATGGCGGCCGTCACGATCTTCATCGTCGAGCCGGGGGCGCGCGTGCCCTCCATCGCCGCGTTGAAGCCGTCCTTGCGGTGGTTGGCCACCGCCAGGATGTCGCCGGTGCTGGGCCGCACGGCGACGACCGACGCCTCGGCGTACTGGGCCACCGCCTTCTCCGCCGCGGCCTGCACATCGGCGTCCAGCACTGTCTCGATCCGGCCCGGCTTGCCCTCCACCAGCGTCACCAGGGTCCGCCGGGGCGCCTCCGGGCCCGCCGGCTCGATCCACACCTCGGCGCCGGAGGTGCCGCCCGCCTTCTGCCCGTACGTCTTGCGCAGCGCGTCGAGCACCGGGCGCAGGGACGGGTACTTCTCGGCCGTCAGCTCCTTGCCGTTGCGGTCCACCGCCGTGACCGGCGGGCTCGGCGGGGCGCCCGCGCGCAGCTTCTCGTCCCGCTGGAGCTCCGGATGGATCACTGAGGGCTGCCAGTCGACCAGCGGCTTCCCGCTGGTCAGCCCGCGCACCACGGTCAGCTGGGACGCGTAGGCCAGCGGCTTGGTGGCGCCCTCGTACGTGATCTCGGCCGCGACCGTGAAGGGCACGGTGGTGCCGTTCGCCGCACCCGGGGTGATCACGGCCTTGGACACGTGGGCCTTGGCCCGGTAGTCCGCCACGGCGGTCGCGGCCGCCTGCGTGTTGTTCGTCAGGTCGGCGGCCGTCCGCTCGTCGCCGGCGGCCCATGCGGCCAGGAAGGCCTGGGCGGTCGCGGCGGCCTCCTTCTCGGTGACGGGCCCGCTGCCCCGCTCCGGCCGGACGGAGGTCTCGCCGGTCTTCGCGTCCTTCCCGCCGCCGTCGCCGCTCTCCCCGACCAGCGCGTACACCCCGTACGCCGTCCCGCCGAGCATCGCGAGGAACACCCCGCCGACGACCGCGCCCTTGGCTGCCCCGTTCACTTGGTCCCCTCCCCAGGAGCCACGTTCTCTGAACATGTTCAAAGAACTCTTGGTGCAGACCTTACGGGGTGCTCCTGCGGGCCTCCCTCCTTGTTACCGGACCGGAACATCCGCTGCCCGCGCACTGTCAGACCCAGGTGTCCAGCCACATGCGGGCCCGCCAGGAGTCCATCGGGATGGTCTGGGCGGTGTAGATGGGCCAGAAGTAGATGAAGTTCCACACGATCAGCAGGACCAGCACCCCCGCCCCGATGGCGCCCAGGGCGCGGCGCCGCTCCGTCGAGCCGGCCGGGCCCAGCAGCGCGCCGATCATCATGGCCACCGCCAGGCACAGGTACGGGACGAAGACCACCGCGTAGAAGTAGAAGATCGTCCGCTCCTGGTAGTTGAACCAGGGCAGCAGACCGGCCGCCAGCGCGCACGCGATCGCACCCGCGCGCCAGTCGCGGCGGAAGAACCACCGCCACAGCACGTACAGCACGGCGAAGCAGCCCGCCCACCACAGCAGCGGTGTGCCGAGGGCCAGGACCTCGCGGGCGCACTTGCCCGCTTCGGTCGCCGGGCAGCCGGCCGTGCCCGGTTCGGGGGACTCGTAGAAGAAGGAGACGGGGCGGCCCAGGACCAGCCAGCTCCACGGGTTCGACTCGTAGGTGTGCCCCGAGGTCAGGCCGACGTGGAACTTGTAGACCTCGGTCTCGTAGTGCCACAGGCTGCGCACCCACTCCGGCAGGAAGGACAGCGCGCTGCCCTGGTCGTGCTTGGCGGCCCAGTCGCGCAGGTAGCCGCCCTTGCCGTTGTCGGGGCTCAGGATCCAGCCCGCCCACGAGGCGACGTACGTCGCGACCGCGACGGGGACCGTGGAGACGAAGGCCGGCAGCGCGTCACGGCGCAGCATCGAGGAGTACGGGGCCCCCGCGCCCGCGGTACGGCGCGCGGCGGCGTCCCACAGCACGGTCAGGACGCCGAAGAAGGCCAGCACCACGAAGCCGTTCCACTTCGTGCCCGCGGCCAGCCCGAGGCAGACGCCGGCCAGGATCCGGTACGGGCGCCACCCCAGCCGCAGTCTCCCGGCGATCACCGCGTCGGGCCGGGTCCGGCCCTCGGCGTCCACCGGGAGCGCGGCCGCGAGCCGGGCCCGCGTCCGGTCCCGGTCGATGAGCAGCGCCCCGAAGGCGGCGAGTACGAAGAACATCAGCACCAGGTCGAGCAGCGCGGTGCGGCTCATCACCAGGTGCAGGCCGTCCACCGCCAGCAGGGCGCCGGCCAGGCAGCCGAGGAAGGTGGAGCGCAGCAGGCGGCGGCCGATCCGGCACAGCATCAGCACCGAGAGGGTGCCGAGCACGGCGGTCATGAACCGCCAGCCGAAGGGCGTGAAGCCGAACATCCACTCGCCGAGGCCGATCACCCACTTGCCGACGGGCGGGTGGACCACGTAGCCCGGATCCACGGGGAGGGAGATCCCGTCCGGGTTGGCGAGGATCGACTTGTCGATGTCCTTGGGCCAGCTCGCCTCGTAGCCCTGCCGGATCGTGGCCCAGGCGTCCTTCGCGTAGTACGTCTCGTCGAATATCACCGCCTTCGGGCTGCCCAGGTGCACGAAGCGCAGCACCCCCGCGACCACCGCGACCAGCAGCGGTCCCGCCCACGCCAGGACGCGCGTCCAGGTCTCCACCGCCGGGGCGGGCACGCCGAGGGCCGTCCACAGCTGCGCGGACGGGCGGGCGTACGGGGGCACCAGGCGGGTGCGCACACCGCCGCCCGCCGGCCCGGAGGCGGGCGGCGCGTAGCCGTGGCCGCGCAGGCGGCGCAGCCAGGTGGGCGGCTCTTGTGCGCGTCCCGCGGGCGGGACGGGCGGGGCCCCCGCGGGGCTGGGCGGCGGCGTCGCGGTACTGGTCACCGGGTCATCGTAGGGAACGTGTCTGTGCGCGGCGGCGGTAGCCGGGTGCGCCGGGCTGCGAGGCTGAGAGGATGGCCCGGTGACAACTGACCAGCCCCGCGGTACCGAACCCGTCCACCAGCCCGCCGAAGGGGCGGGCGTGCTCGTCCTCGCCGGCACCCCCATCGGCGATCTCGCGGACGCACCGCCCCGGCTCGCCGCCGAACTGGAGCGGGCCGACGTGGTGGCCGCCGAGGACACCCGGCGGCTGCGCCGGCTGACCCAGGGGCTGGGCGTGCACACCACCGGCCGGGTCCTGTCGTACTTCGAGGGCAACGAGTCGGCGCGCACGCCGGAGCTGGTCGAGGCCCTCCTCGGCGGGGCGCGCGTGCTGCTGGTGACGGACGCCGGCATGCCCTCGGTCTCGGACCCCGGCTACCGCCTGGTCGCCGCCGCCGTGGAGAAGGACATCAAGGTCACCGCCGTGCCCGGACCGTCCGCGGTGCTCACCGCGCTGGCGCTGTCCGGGCTTCCCGTGGACCGGTTCTGCTTCGAGGGCTTCCTGCCGCGCAAGGCGGGCGAGCGCCTCGGCCGGCTGCGGGAGGTCGAGGGCGAGCGGCGCACGCTGGTCTACTTCGAGGCCCCGCACCGGCTCGACGACACGCTGGCCGCGATGGCCGAGGTCTTCGGCGCCGAGCGGCGGGCCGCGGTCTGCCGCGAGCTGACGAAGACGTACGAGGAGGTCAAGCGCGGCGGCCTCGGAGAGCTGGCGGCGTGGGCCGCCGAAGGCGTGCGCGGGGAGATCACCGTGGTGGTGGAGGGCGCACCGGCGGCCGGACCCGGCGATGTGGACGCCGAGGAGCTGGTGCGCAGGGTGCGGGTGCGCGAGGAGGCGGGGGAGCGGCGCAAGGAGGCCATCGCGGCGGTCGCGGCCGAGGCGGGGGTACCCAAGCGGGAGGTCTTCGACGCGGTCGTCGCGGCAAAGAACGCGGCACAAAAGGTGACGTGAGCCGGTAAAGAGCTAACCTGAAAAGCAAAGCTCAGACCGCGCACCGGGCGCTTTGGGCATGATTCGCCCAAGGACCGTCCAACAGGAGACAGGGCCTGATGCGCTCCCGCCCGAAGAGGCGTCCACTGGCATGGCACCAGTGGAACAGAAGGAGCTCGCATGAGTGAGATCGCAGACACCTCGGCACCTGTACCCGCCGCCCCTGTGCCCGCTGCTCCCCCCTCCGACGTGCACACCGTGCACGAGGCCTACTCCTTCGCCTGCATGAGGTGCGGCTACGGCTGGGAGCAGGCCTACGAGATAGAGCACCACGTCGACGGCAAGGGCGAGCCCTTCATCATGTACAAGGTGGAGGGGGAGCGGGTGCGCTCCCCGCTGGCGAACCCGACCTGCCTGAACTGCGGCGGACACGTCGTACGGATCATGCGGGCGGGGCAGGTCTCCTCGGTCGTGGGCATGCTCGACGAGCTCTTCCACCACCCGGGCATCGCCCCCGGCATCGCGGGACCCGTGCCCGCCACCGGCACGGGCCACGCGCGCGAGCCCCGGTCCCGGGGCGGCCGGCACGAGCGGAGCCTCGCGACCGGTGCGCCGGGGGCCGTGGCGCACGACGCGCCCGGGCCCGTCCACGTGACCGAGGAGCGGGAGCGCGGCGGTCCGCTGTCCCGCCTGCTGGGGTGGCTGCGCCGGTCATAAGATCGGCCGTATGAGCCCCAGTACCGCCCCCTCCCCGAACTCCGTCTCCAAGGACGCGCCGCCGCCGCTGCCCGAACCCCTCCGGGTGGCGGTGGCGGATTCCCACACCCACCTGGACATGCAGTCCGGCACCGTCGAGGAGGGCCTCGCGAAGGCGGCCTCGGTGGGTGTGACCACCGTCGTCCAGGTGGGCTGCGACGTGAAGGGCTCCCGGTGGGCCGCCGAGACCGCCGCCGCGTACGAGAACGTCCACGCGGCCGTCGCCCTTCACCCGAACGAAGCCCCCCGGATCGTGCACGGCGTCCTGAGGGACCCCTCCCAGCCGCCGGGGGACGCCGCGGGCCGGCCGTGGCACGAGGGGCGGGCGGGCGGCGGTGACTCCGCGCTGGACGACGCGCTCGCCGAGATCGAGGCGCTCGCCGCGCTGGACCACGTCAAGGCGGTCGGCGAGACCGGGCTCGACCACTTCCGCACCGGTCCGGAGGGAATGGCCGCGCAGGAGCGTTCCTTCCGCGCTCACATCGAGATCGCCAAGCGACACGGCAAGGCCCTCGTCATCCACGACCGCGACGCCCACGCGGACGTGCTGCGCGTGCTGCGCGAGGAGGGCGCTCCCGAGCGGACCGTCTTCCACTGCTACTCCGGGGACGCCGACATGGCGCGCGAGTGCGCCGCCGCCGGCTACTACATGTCCTTCGCCGGGACGGTCACCTTCAAGAACGCCCGCCCGCTGCGGGAGGCGCTGGCCGTGGCCCCGCTGGACCTCGTACTGGTCGAGACCGACGCGCCGTTCCTGACCCCGGCGCCCTACCGCGGCCGGCCGAACGCGCCGTACCTCATTCCGCTGACGGTGCGCGCGATGGCCGCCGTCCGGGACCTGGACGAGGATGCGATGGCCACGGCGCTGGCCGCCAACACCGCGCGCGCCTTCGGCTACTGAGGCCACCGCTGAGACGCCACGCCTTGTGACACGTAGCGTAGTCGGCCGACTTTCATGAGTGACGGTGACTCCGCTAGGGTGCCGTGCCCGAACCAGCAGGGGCCGGACCAGTGGAGCGAGCGTCGTGAGCGATACGCAGGGCAGTCACCGCCGTGGCGGTCCCGTCCGCGGGGCGTACGAGGACGAGCCCGGTACCGCCGGCCCCCGGCCGGCCGGTGCCGAGCCCGGGTTCCCGGGCCCGCGCGGCGGGGAGCGGCGCACGGGCCGCCGCCGCAGGACGCCGGACGCGGCCCCCGGCCCGGCGCCCTTCACCTCGCCGGCCGCGGAGGCCCTGCCCGGCGGCGGCTCCGGGCGCCGCCGGGGCGCGGCGGCCGAGACCTGGCGGCCGGAGGCCTCGGCCACGACCGGGGCCGGGCCCGTGCCGGACGGTGGCGGATCGGGCCGCCGACGGGCCGCCGGCCCGCGGGCGGACGAGCCGCACGGGCTGCCGGCCCCCGCGGGAACGGGCTCGGGACGGCGGCGCAAGGCGGCGGCCGAACCCGCGGAGTCCGGCACAGTGCTCGCCCCCGCCGCACCCGGACGGCGCCGGAGCGGCGTCCCGGCGGCCGACGACCCCCCGCCCCCGCTCCCGCCCCCGCCCCCGCCCCCACTGCCCGGACCGGGCAGACGGCGCCGGGCCGGGGCCGCGCCCGCGGGGTCGTCGGCCGCCGGGACCTGGCGGCGGATCATCCCGCAGGCCCTGGTCGTCGCCTTCCTCGCCGGGGGTACGACCGCGTTCGTCGCCGCCGACAAATCGGTACACCTCACCGTGGACGGCGTGCCCAGGACCCTCCACACCTTCGCCGACGGGGTGGACGAGCTGCTCGTCGCCGAAGGCGTCGGCATCGGACCGCACGACCTCGTGGCCCCCGGCCCCGGCGAGCGCCTCGACGACGGCGAGGAGGTCGTCGTCCGCTACGGCCGTCCGCTGCTCCTGACCCTCGACGGACAGCGGCGCCGGGTGTGGACCACTGCCCGCACCGTCGAGGGAGCCCTGCGGCAGTTCGGCATCCGGGCCGAGGGCGCCTTCCTCTCCGCCCCCCGCACCGCCCTCGTTCCCCGCTCCGGCCTGACCCTCGGCGTCCGCACCGAGCGCAGCGTGACCTTCATGGCCGACGGCAGCGAACGCACCATCCGCACCAACGCCGCCACCGTGCAGGAGGCCCTCGACCAGGCCGGCATCAGCCTGCGCGGCCAGGACACCACCTCCGTGCCGCCCGGCTCCTTCCCGCGCGACGGCCAGACCGTGACCGTGCTGCGCATCACCGGCACCCGCGAGGTCCGCGAGGAGCGCATCCCGTACGCGACCGAGCGGGTCGAGGACGACGGCCTGTTCGCCGGGACCGAAGTCGTGGAGCGGGCCGGCCGGCCCGGGGCGCGCAGGGTCACGTACGCCCTGCGCACGGTCAACGGCGTCCGGCAAAAGCCCCGCCGCGTCGCGGAGGAGGTCGTGCGCGAGCCGGTCACCCAGCTCGTCAAGGTCGGCACGAAACCGCTGCCCACGTCCGTCGCCGGAGCGGACGGCCTCGACTGGGGCGCACTCGCCCAGTGCGAGTCCGGCGGGCGGGCCTCGGCCACCGACCCGTCGGGGACGTACGGCGGGCTGTACCAGTTCGACGTCCGCACCTGGCAGGGGCTCGGAGGGAGCGGGCGCCCGCAGGACGCCTCCGGCGCGGAGCAGACGTACCGGGCGAAGAAGCTCTACGTGCAGCGGGGGGCGAGTCCGTGGCCGCACTGCGGCCGTAGGCTTTACCGGTGAGCACCGCAGAGCAGCAGCCCGAAAACCCCTCCTCCGGCACCCCCGACGCCCTCCTGGGCCCGGCCGACATCCGGGAGCTGGCGGCCGTACTCGGCGTACGGCCGACGAAGCAGAAGGGCCAGAACTTCGTCATCGACGCCAATACGGTCCGCCGGATCGTGCGCACCGCCGAGGTGCGGGCCGACGACGTGGTCGTCGAGGTCGGGCCGGGCCTGGGCTCGCTGACCCTCGCGCTGCTGGAGGCCGCGGACCGGGTGACCGCCGTCGAGATCGACGACGTCCTGGCGGCGGCGCTGCCCGCCACCATCGAGGCCCGGATGCCGCAGAAGAAGGACCGCTTCGCGCTGGTCCACTCCGACGCGATGCTGGTGACGGAACTGCCCGGTCCGCCGCCGACCGCGCTCGTCGCGAACCTGCCGTACAACGTGGCCGTGCCCGTCCTGCTCACCATGCTCGACCGCTTCCCGACCATCGAGCGGACGCTGGTGATGGTGCAGGCGGAGGTCGCCGACCGGCTCGCAGCCAAGCCCGGCAACAAGGTGTACGGGGTCCCCTCGGTCAAGGCCAACTGGTACGCGGACGTGAAGCGGGCCGGATCCATCGGCCGCAAGGTCTTCTGGCCCGCGCCGAACGTCGACTCCGGGCTCGTCTCGCTCGTGCGGCGCGAGCGGCCGGTCAGCACCAGCGCCTCCAAGGCGGAGGTCTTCGCGGTCGTGGACGCGGCCTTCGCGCAGCGCCGCAAGACCCTGCGCGCGGCGCTGGCGGGCTGGGCCGGTTCGGCCGCGGGCGCCGAGGCGGCGCTCGTCGCGGCGGGCGTCTCGCCGCAGGCGCGCGGTGAGTCCCTGACGGTGGAGGAGTTCGCGGCGATCGCCGAGCACAAGCCGGCGGCGGCGAGGCCCGCGCTGTGAACCGGGGCGGTACGAGCGGGGCGAGCGGGGCGAGCGGGGCGAGCGTGACGAGCAGGGCAAGCGGGGCGACCGGGGCGATCGGGGACAGTGGGACCAGTGGGACCCCTGGCGCCAGCATGCCCCCTGCGGTGAGTGGAGCGAGTGAGGCGAGCGTGAGCAGTGTGACGCGCAGGACGGATGTGACCCGCAGGACCGGTGTGACCGTACGGGTCCCCGCGAAGGTCAACGTCCGGCTCGCGGTGGGCGCGGCCCGGCCCGACGGCTTCCACGACCTGGCCAACGTCTTCCTGGCCGTGTCCCTCTTCGACGAGGTGACCGTCACCCCGGCCGACGGCCTGACCGTGACCTGCTCCGGCCCGGACGCGGAGCACGTCCCGCTGGACCGCACCAACCTCGCGGCCCGCGCCGCCGAGATCCTCGCGGCGCGGGCCGGCATCGAGCCGGCCGTCCACCTCCACATCGCGAAGAACATCCCGGTCGCGGGCGGCATGGCGGGCGGCAGCGCGGACGGCGCGGCGGCCCTGCTGGCCTGCGACGCCCTGTGGGGGCTGAACACCCCGCACACGGAACTGCTCGACATGTGCGCCGTGCTCGGCAGCGACGTCCCGTTCAGCCTCGTCGGCGGGGCGGCCCTCGGCACGGGGCGCGGTGAGCTGCTGACCCCGGTGGAGGCCGGCGCCTTCCACTGGGTGTTCGCGGTCGCCGACGGCGGCCTGTCCACCCCGGCGGTGTTCCGCGAGTTCGACCGCCTCACGGCCGGTACGGGGATCCCGGAGCCCGAGGCCTCCCCGGCGCTCCTCGCGGCCCTCGCCTCCGGCGACCCGGAGGCGCTGGCCGCCACCCTGGCCAACGACCTCCAGCCGGCCGCGCTGTCGCTGCGGCCGCGACTGGCGGACACCCTCGCGGCGGGCACCGCCGCCGGCGCCCTGGCCGCGCTGGTCTCCGGCTCCGGGCCCACGACGGCCTTCCTGGTCCGCGACCCCCGCTCCGCCGCCGAGGTCGCTGCCGCGCTCGACGCCTCGGGCACCTGCCGGGCCACCCGCGTGGCATCGTCCCCGGCCCCCGGAGCCACGGTCCTGCCGTCCTGAACCCCGCGCCGCCGGACCCCGTACCTGCCGCTGTCCCGGCCACGGCCGGGCGGGTGGTTCCCGGCGGAACGATTGGGCCCTGCCCGGAGGGTTAGGCTGAGGGGCTGGTCCCACCCCTTCCCTGGAGCGCGTCTGATGGCCGTCAATCTGGTCAATGTCGAGGCAGTCAGCAAGGTGTACGGCACACGTACCCTGCTCGACGGCATCTCCCTCGGCGTGTCCGAGGGGGACCGGATCGGCGTCGTCGGCCGCAACGGCGACGGAAAGACCACCCTCATCCGGATGCTGGCCAAGCTGGAGGAGCCCGACACGGGCCGGGTCACCCAGTCCGGCGGCCTGCGCATGGGCGTCCTCACGCAGCATGACTCCCTCGACCCCGGGGCCACCGTCCGCCACGAGATCATCCGCGACATGGCCGACCACGAGTGGGCCGGCAACGCCAAGATCCGCGACGTGCTGACCGGGCTCTTCGGCGGCCTGGACCTCCCCGGCTTCGCGCAGGGCCTCGACACCGTCATCGGCCCGCTCTCCGGTGGCGAGCGCCGCCGGATCGCGCTCGCCAAGCTGCTCATCGCCGACCAGGACCTCCTGATCCTCGACGAGCCCACCAACCACCTCGACGTCGAGGGCATCGCCTGGCTGGCCAAGCACCTCCAGGAACGGCGCTCCGCGCTCGTCTGCGTCACCCACGACCGATGGTTCCTCGACCAGGTGTGCACCCGTATGTGGGACGTGCAGCGCGGTGACGTCCATGAGTACGAGGGCGGCTACAGCGACTACGTCTTCGCCCGCGCCGAGCGCGAGCGGATCGCGGCCACCGAGGAGTCCAAGCGGCAGAACCTCATGCGCAAGGAGCTGGCCTGGCTGCGCCGCGGCGCCCCCGCCCGGACCTCCAAGCCGCGCTACCGCATCGAGGCCGCCAACGAGCTGATCGCCGACGTGCCGCCGCCGCGCGACCGCTCGGAGCTGATGCGCTTCGCCAACGCGCGCCTCGGCAAGACCGTCTTCGAGCTGGAGGACGTCACCGTCCAGGCCGGAGCCAAGACGCTCCTGCAGCACCTCACCTGGCACCTGGGCCCCGGCGACCGGATCGGCCTCGTCGGCGTCAACGGCGCCGGCAAGACCTCCCTGCTGCGCGCCCTCGCCACGGCGGCCCGCACCCAGGGCGAGACCCAGCCCGCGGCCGGCAAGATCACCGTAGGCCGGACCGTCAAGCTCGCCTACCTGTCCCAGGAGGTCGGCGAACTCGATCCCTCCCTGCGGGTCCTGGAGGCCGTCCAGCGGGTCCGCGACCGCGTCGACCTGGGCGGCGGCCGTGAGATGACGGCGGGTCAGCTGTGCGAGCAGTTCGGCTTCACCAAGGAGAAGCAGTGGACGCCGGTGGGCGACCTCTCCGGTGGCGAGCGGCGCCGGCTGCAGATCCTGCGGCTGCTGATGGACGAGCCCAACGTCCTCTTCCTCGACGAGCCCACCAACGACCTCGACATCGAGACCCTGACGCAGCTGGAGGACCTCCTCGACGGCTGGCCCGGCTCGATGATCGTGATCTCGCACGACCGGTTCTTCATCGAGCGCACCACCGACACCGTGATGGCGCTGCTCGGCGACGCGAGCCTGCGGATGCTGCCGCGCGGCCTGGACGAGTACCTGGAGCGCCGCCAGCGGATGATCGATGCGGCCGTCCCGGCCGCCGCTCCGGCCGCCGCCGTGAAGGGCGCGCCCGGAGCCGCCTCGTCCAAGGACGACCGGGCCGCGAAGAAGGAGCTCCAGAAGATCGAGCGGCAGCTGAACAAGCTCTCCGACCGCGAGACCAACCTGCACGCGCAGATCGCCGCGAACTCCACCAACTACGACAAGGTGGCCAAGCTCGACGCCGAGCTGCGGGAACTGCTCACGGACCGGGACGACTTGGAAATGCGCTGGCTGGAGCTGGCCGAGGACGCCTAGGTTCTGTCCGGGCGGTCTTCGTGGATCAGGTCGCGTTGTCCGGTGCGGTGCATCGCAAGGCGGAGGGGCGCAGCTCGTACTCGGCCGTACTCGCGCGCTCCGACAACGCAGGGAGGTGCCGTGCCAGGCAGCGCGGGCCCGCGGAGATCGCCCGGACAGGGCCTAGGGGAGTGCCCCCCGCCGCTTCGCGGCGTCGCGGGACGCGGATCCGGCGAACACCTCCGGGAACTGGCGGCCCCGCGGGCCAACTGGCCGGATAACGGCGGCGTCACGGGCCGGTCCTCCTCTGGGTACAGGGGGCGGACCGGCCCGGTGCTTGTCGGCCGGCAGTGATAGAAAGGTCATC
Source organism: Streptomyces sp. NPDC003034 (assembly GCF_053591375.1). Lineage (NCBI taxonomy): Bacteria > Bacillati > Actinomycetota > Actinomycetes > Kitasatosporales > Streptomycetaceae > Streptomyces > Streptomyces sp. NPDC003034. Next base: position 56,472 of record NZ_JBSFTS010000027.1, on the reverse strand, counting down.
CTCCACGCCCGCCGAAGCCGAAAGTGTCGCTGATGACCGAGCCGCCCCAGCCGCCGAACCAGCCGCCGACACCATCCGGTTACGGTCACCTGCCCGGCCCGCCGCAACCCGGTTACGGTTACCCGCCGCAGGGCGCGAACCCGTACGCCCAGCAGGCCCCGTACGGTCAGCAGCCCGCGCAGCAGCCCGGTTACGGCTATCCGCCGCCGCCTCCCGGCCCGCCCGGGATGCCGCCGGCCGGCCCCGGCGCGAACCCGAAGAAGAAGCTGACCGTGGTGATCGCGGCTTCGGTCGCCGCCGTCCTCGTCCTCGGCACCGTCGCGTACGCAGGTTTCTTCCGGGGCGGCGACGAGGACCCGAAGCAGCCCGTCGCGCAGGGCTCCACGCCCGCCGACGACAAGCAGCCCTCCGGCTCCCCTTCGGTCGACGCGGGCGACGGCAGCGGCGACGGCGGCGAGGAAGCCGACCTCAACTCCGGCCGCAAGCAGGGCGAGGACAAGGTCCTCTGGCTCAAGACCAGCAAGATCGACGGTCCGGGCGCCGGTGTCGAGGCCAAGGGCCAGTGGGTGATCGGCGACACGGTCGTCAAGACGGTCTGGAAGTCCGTCATCGGCTACGCGGTGACCGACGGCAAGGAGAAGTGGAAGATCGACTTCCCTGCCGAGATCTGCGGGGTGACCGACCAGACCACCGCGGACGGCAAGACCGTGATCACCTTCAAGGAGGGTGAGGCGGAGAACGCCACCTGCAACCAGATGAAGATGATCGACCTCAAGGCGGGCAAGGAGGGCTGGACGAAGGAGATCCCCAAGGAGGGGGCGTTCGACCTCATGAGCGAGGCCAACCCCTCCCTCACCGGGGACACCGTCGCCATCAACCGCTTCATCTCCAGCAGCGCCTTCAAGGTCAGCACCGGCGACAAGCTCTTCACCGGCGCCGTTCCGGAGGGCTGCAAGCCCTCCTCGTACCTCGCCGGCCAGGGCAAGATGATCGCGCTCGCTACGTGCCACGACGGCGACTCCACCCAGGAGATCCAGGACGCCGACCCGGTCACCGGCAAGAAGACCTGGTCCTACCCGCTCCCCAAGGGCTGGAAGGTCACCCAGGTCTACTCGGTGGACCCGATCGTCCTCGACATCGGAGACCAGTCGAAGAAGGAGCGCTCCATCGTGGTCCTGGGACCCGACGGGAAGCTGCGCACCACCGTCTCCGGCGAAGGCAGCTTCGCGAGCGGCTGCGGTCTGGGCAGCCGCGCCATCCAGGGCTGCGCCGACGCCGTCGTCGACGCCGGCCTCCTCTACCTGCCCACCTCCCCGGGGGCGGGCAGCGGCAACGAGATCGTCGCCTTCGACCTGTCGACCGGCAAGGTCAAGTGGCGCACCCCGGCCGGGGACAAGCGCACCCTCACCCCGCTCAAGGCCGCGAACGGCCAGCTGATCGCCTACCGCGAGGCGGAGTACGACAAGGGCGGCGAGATCCTCACCATCCCGGCCGCCGGAGGCACTCCGACCGCGGTCCTGCGGCATCCGTCGGGCCCCGCCGCTCCGGTCGAGAGCTCCTTCCACTCCCCGAAGGCCGACTACGTGGACGGCCGGTTCTTCATCTCCGCTTCCCGCCTGCTCGCCCGGGGCAAGGACGAGAAGCTCCTGATGGTCTTCGGCAAGTGAACGAGTCCACCGAGCCGCCCACCGAGAGGCACAGCAACCGATGAGTACCCCGCCGCCCCCCAGCCAGCCGCCCTCCGGCGGCTTCGGAGCCCCGCCGCCGCCCCCGGGGCAGCAGCCCTCCGGCGGCTTCGGCGCGCCCCCGCCGCCCCCGGGCCAGCAGCCCTCGGGTGGTTTCGGCGCGCCCCCGCCGCCCGCGCAGCCGCCGCAGCCGCCCTCCGTACCCCCGGCGCCGCAGCAGCCCCCGGGCGGTTACGGCTACCCGCAGCAGGCCGCCACCCCGCCGCCGTTCGGCCCGCCCACCACGCCCATGTACGCGCCCCAGGGCCCCGGGGCCGCGGGCGGCGGCAGCAACGACAAGCGCAACCAGCTGATGATCGTCGGCGCGGCCCTCCTGGCCATCGTCCTCATCATCGGCGGCGGCTTTTGGTACGTCTCGGGCGACAGCGGCGGCGGTACGCAGAACACCGCCGACGGCGGCCAGAGCACCAGCCCGGACGGTGACAAGCCCAAGCCCGGCGGGGGCGGCTCCGAGAAGGTGCCGGTCAAGACCAAGTCGAAGCCGCTGGTCAACGTACCCCTGCCGCAGCCCGAGGAGCAGGTGACCGTCGAGGGCTCCTGGATCACCGACTCCACCTACGTGAAGTCCGACGTGGCCAAGGTCGTCGGCTACAACCTCACCGACGGCGGCAAGAAGTGGGAGATCCCCCTCCCCGCCCAGATCTGCGGCGCCACCCAGCACGTCAGCGAGAAGAAGACGGCGATCCTCTTCCAGGAGGCCCTGCCGAGCCCGGAGAAGAAGTACCAGCCCTGCACCCACGTCGGCGTCATCGACCTGGAGGCCGGCAAGCTCCTGTGGTCCGCCGCCGCCAAGTCCGCCACCGGCGGCGACAAGAACGTGACCTTCTCCGAGGTCACCCTCAGCGGCCAGACCGTCGCCGCGGGCGGCCTCTCCGGCGGCGCCGCCTGGAACCTGGCCGACGGCAAGTCCCTGTGGCAGCCCAAGGTCGACGGTGAAGGCTGCTACGACCTCGGCTACGCCGGCGGCGAGGCCCTCGCCGTCATCCGCAGGTGCGGCCGCAGCCCCAACTACACCCTGTACGCGCAGTCCCTCGACCCGGCCACCGGCGCGCCCAAGGGCTCGTACAAGCTCTCGCCGGGCATCGAGTGGGCCGCCATCATCTCCACCAAGCCGCTCGTCGTCTCGGCCAACGTCGGCAACACCGCGAAGAACGCCACCGGCGTCAGCGACCTGTTCGTCATCGACGACGCCGGCCAGCTCAAGTCGCGCATCCCGCTCTCCTCGGGCAACTTCAACCCCAAGTGCCCCGCCACCGAGGTCGAGAAGTGCGACAACATGGTGGTCGGCAACGGCAAGGTCTACCTGCCCTCCTACGAGCACCAGGGCAAGGACCCCAGCGGCGCGCGCACCAACGAGCTGCTCTCCTTCGACCTGGAGACCGGCAAGCAGACCAACGAGAGCGCCCCCGCGGGTGAGCGGTACACGATCTTCCCGCTGCGCATGGACGGGTCGAACGTCATCGCCTACAAGATGCCCCCGTACGACAAGGGCGGTCAGATCGTCAGCATCGACGGCGCCACCATGAAGGAGACCCTCCTCATGGAGAATCCGGGGGACAAGGCCAGCCAGCGCCTGGAGACGGCCGTCTCGCCCACCGGAGCCGAATACCGCTACCACGACGGCAAGCTGTTCATCTCCCGCGTCTACGCCCGCAAGCCCTACTCGGCGTCGAGCGAGGCGGAGTACCTCTTCGTCTCGTTCACCGCGAGCTGAGCCCGCACCACGCCCGTCACAAGCCCCCGGAAGGTCCTTCCTTCCGGGGGCTTCTGCGCGGTATCCGCCGCGCACCGTCGAACAAGCGTGTAGCTTGCCGGGTCAGAAGGAACGGGGGTGGGTGCCTTCATGGGCGTACGGGTCGTCGTGGTCGACGAGCACCGGCTGCTGGCCGAGGCGCTCGCCTCGGCCCTCAAACTGCGCGGTCACCGGGTGCTGGCCGCGGCCGCCCCGGCCGCGGGCGCCGCCGAACTCGTCATCAGCCGCGCCCCCGAGGTCTGCCTGCTGGGCACCTCGGCCCCCGCCGAGCCCGGCGTCTTCGAACCCGTGGCCCGGATCAAGCGGGAGCGTCCGCAGATCGCCGTCGTCGTCCTCGGCCCGGTGCCCAGCCCGCGCGGGATCGCCGCCGCCTTCGCCGCCGGTGCCTCGGGGTACGTACGCCAGGACGAGCGCGTCGAAGGCGTCGAGCGGGCCCTGGCCAAGGCACGGGCCGGCGAAGTGGCCATCTCCCCGCAACTGTTGCAGGGGGCCTTCGCCGAGCTGCTCAACCCCGCGGTCCAGCCCGACGACGAAGGCACCCGGCTGCTGCGCCTGCTCACCCCGCGCGAGGTGGAGGTGCTGGTCCGGGTCGCCGAGGGTGAGGACACCCGGCTCATCGCCGCGGGCATGGCCATCGCGCCCAGCACCGCCCGTACGCATGTGCAGCGGGTCCTGATGAAGCTGGGCGTCGGCTCCCGGCTGGAGGCGGCCGCGCTCGCCGCCCGCACCGGCCTGCTGGACCGCGCGGCGCCGAGGCCCGCGCCCGCCGCCGGGGGCTGAATCCGGCCCGGATTTCCCCGCGGGCCCGCGATCGGGTATGCCAGTGGGCAGCATGTGGAGGCATCCCGCGTGCGGTTCCCCGCGAGAGGCAGTAGGCGAGTGAGTAGAACGCCGATTCGTAAGTACATGGTCACCGGTGGCGCCGGATACGTCGGCGGGGTGGTCGCCGCGCACCTCCTGGAGGCCGGGCACGAGGTCACCGTCCTCGACGACCTCAGCACGGGCTTCCGCGAGGGCGTGCCGGCGGGCGCCGCCTTCATCGAGGGCCGGATCCAGGACGCCGCCCGGTATCTGGACCCCTCCTTCGACGGGGTGCTGCACTTCGCGGCCTCCTCCCAGGTCGGCGAGTCCGTCGCGAACCCGGCCAAGTACTGGGAGAACAACGTCGGCGGGACCCTGGCCCTGCTGGGCGCGATGCGCGAGGCGGACGTGCGCACCCTGGTGTTCTCCTCCACCGCCGCCACCTACGGCGAGCCCACCGAAGCGCTGCTGACCGAGGACTCGGTGACCGCGCCGACCAACCCCTACGGCGCCTCGAAGCTGGCCGTGGACCACATGATCACCGGGATGTGCGCGGCGCACGGCCTGGCCGCGGTCTCGCTGCGCTACTTCAACGTGGCGGGCGCTTACGGCCGCTTCGGGGAACGGCACGACCCCGAGTCGCACCTGATCCCGCTCGTCCTCCAGGTCGCCCTCGGCGAGCGGGAGTCCATCTCGGTCTTCGGCGAGGACTACCCGACGCCGGACGGAACCTGCGTACGCGACTACATCCACGTCGCCGACCTGGCGCAGGCACATCTGGCCGCGCTGCGGGTGGCCGCGCCCGGAGAGCACCTGATCTGCAACCTGGGCAACGGCAGCGGCTTCTCGGTCCGCGAGGTCATCGAGACGGTCCGCAAGGTCACCGGCCGGGAGATCCCCGAGGTCGTCGCCCCGCGCCGGGCCGGCGATCCGGCGGTGCTGGTCGCCTCGGCGCGCAGGGCCCACGAGCGCCTCGGCTGGACGCCGGGCCGCTCGGACCTCACCGGGATCATCACGGACGCGTGGGACTTCGCGCGCGGGCGCACCGCCTGAACCCTCCGGCGCGGCCGGCTCTCCCGCCCCACCGCTTTCTCCCCGCCCCCCGCACCGTCCCGGTGCGGGGGGCGTGTGCGTGAACGCCGGGCGCCGTGACCGGGCGCTGTGCGCGGGCGCCCGGCGTGCACACGCCGGGTGAAAGGGACCGCGTGCAACTGCCCGGGGCACAGGCCGGGCGGTACACCGCCATCCGGACCTTCGGGTCAGTCGAATTCAAGCCACCACAAAGGCCGTTAAGGACGGCTCCCCTGGTAAATCGCTGCGAAAACTTCTGCTATTCGGCCAACGTGACGGCCATGCGGGCCTACGCTGATGCGTGACACCGGTGGGGGCCGGTGTTGATTCAGGGGTCGAGACAGGTCGGGTACGACGTCCGGTCCGGGGTAGTGCAGAGATGTCGCGGCGGCGGCCGCGGCAGCTGTGGATCACCCGGTCCGGGCGCCGTACCCGCAGCCGTCCGTTCCCCGACCCTTGGGGGTTTTGTGGTTCGTATCCGGGTTCTCGTGGTCGACGATCACCGCATCTTCGCCGAATCTCTCGCGGCCGCGCTGGCGGCCGAGCCGGACGTGGACGTGTCCGCGGCCGGCAGCGGCCCCGCCGCGCTGCGCTGCCTCGAACGCGGGGCGGCCGAGGGCCGCCGCTTCGACGTCCTGCTCGTCGACGCCGATCTCGGGGCCGTCGCCGGGACCGTGCCCGTCCAGCGGGAGCCGGGGGCCGGCCCACCGCCCGGCGGGGACGGCATCGCGCTGGCCGCCGGGGTGCGGGTGTCGCACCCCGGGGTCCGTACGGTGGTCCTCGCCGCGCGCGACGACCCCTGCCGGGCCGCCCTCGCGCTCCAGGCGGGAGCCTCGGGGTGGGTGGCGAAGGACTGCTCGCTCTCGCGGCTGCTGGCCGTCATCCGCGGTGTCCTGCGCGAGGAGACGCACCTGCCGCCCGCACTGCTCACCGGGGTGCTGCGGGAGCTCACCGCGGCGCGCAAGCACCGTACGGACAGCGAGAGGCTGGTCGAGTCGCTCACCCCGCGCGAACACGAGGTGCTGTGCTGCATGGTGGCGGGACTGGGCCGCAAGGACGTGGCGGCGAGGCTGTTCCTGTCCCCGCACACCGTCCGTACGCACATGCAGAACGTGCTGGGCAAGCTCGGTGTGCACTCCACGCTGGCGGCGGTGGCGCTGGCGCGCCGGGCCGGCGTACGGCCGGCGGAACTAGCCGGGGATGTTGTCGAACGGAGCGGTCAACTGGCGTAGCAGCGCGGCGAGATCGCCGCGCTGGTTGCGGGAGAGCTGGGCCAGGATCGCCCGCTCCTGGGCCAGCAGTCCGGCCAGGGCCTCGTCGGCGCGGTCGCGGCCCTCGGGGGTCAGCCGCACCAGGACCCCGCGCCGGTCGCTCGGGTCCGGCAGCCGCTCCACGAGGCCCTTCTTGGCCAGCCGGTCGATGCGGTTGGTCATGGTGCCGGAGGTGACGAGGGTCTGGGTCAGCAACTGGCCGGGGGAGAGCTGGTAGGGCGCTCCGGCCCGGCGGAGGGAGGTGAGGACGTCGAACTCCCAGGGCTCCAGGCCGTGCTCGGAGAAGGCCAGCCTGCGGGCGCGGTCGAGGTGGCGCGCGAGCCTGCTGACCCGGCTCAGCACCTCAAGCGGTTCCACGTCGAGGTCAGGGCGCTCCCGCCGCCATGCCGCGACCAGTCGGTCGACCTCGTCCTCCATGCCGATCATTGTAAGGGGTCTGTCGACATGAAGTCTCTTGAGGTCGAGTTTCTTGAGCTCAAGTATCTTGGAATAGAGATATAAACGCGGCGCACCCGGGGCATGGACGGGGCCGGAACAGATTCCGCTTCCGTCCCGCCCCGCCAGTAGGGAGGCTCGAACATGTATTCCGATACCGCGCAGGCCGGAATCCCCACGGCCACCGCACCCTCCGCACCCACCTGGGACCCCCAGCAGTACCTCCGGCACGCCGGCCACCGCACACGGCCCTTCCTGGACCTGCTGAACCGCATACCGGAACTCCCCACCCGCCCCGCCCGGATCGCCGACCTCGGCTGCGGCCCCGGCAACGTCACCGCCCTCCTCGCCGAACGCTGGCCCGAAGCCCGGATCACCGGCTTCGACCTCTCCCCGGACATGCTCGGCCGCGCCACCGCGGACCACGCCGGACCCACCAGCGGCGGCGGCAGCCTCGAATTCCGCCAGGCGGACATCGCGAGCTGGCTCCCCGAGGAGCCCTACGACCTGATCGTCTCCAACGCCGCCCTCCAGTGGGTGCCCAGCCACCCGGGCTCCTTCGCCGCCTGGACCAACGCCCTGCGCCCCGGCGGCACCTTTGCCTTCCAGATTCCCGGTAATTTCAACGCCCCCAGCCACGCCCTGATCGCCGAGCTCTGCGAAACCCCGCGCTGGCGCTCCCGCCTCGCAGGACAGGGAGCCCGCTACATCCATTTGCTCGAACCCGCCGAATACCTCGCCCGGTTCACCGAGCTCGGCTGCGCCGCGGACGTGTGGGACACCACCTACCACCAACTGCTCCAAGGGCCCGACCCGGTGCTGGAATGGGTCAAGGGCACCGCCTTGCGGCCCGTCCTCACCACCCTCGGGGACGACAAGGACGCCGTCGACGCCTTCCTCGCCGAATACCGCGACCGGCTGCACGGGGTCTACCCGCCCGGGCCGCGGGGCACCGTCTTCCCCTTCCGCCGGATCTTCGCCGTGGCGCGCAAGGAGGCCTGACCGTGCCGGCCGCCGTCGAGCGGGTCCGCCCCGGCGTCCGGCTGCCCGGCGTCCGGCTGCCCGGCGTCCGGCCCGGCGGGCCGCCCGGGCTCTCGCCACCGCGCCGCCCGGAGGCCGTCATGTGATCCGGACACGACGGCGCCCCGCCACCGGCATCCGGTGGCGGGGCGCCGTCGCGCTCCGGCCGCGCACGCGAGCGCGCGTACGGTGCCTCAGCTCTTGCGGTGGCCCACCAGGCGCGGCTTGGACTCCAGCCCGTCCAGCCCGTGCCAGGCCAGATTCACCAGGTGCGCGGCGACCTCGGCCTTCTTGGGCCGGCGCACGTCCAGCCACCACTGCCCCGTCAGCGCCACCATGCCGACCAGCGCCTGCGCGTACAGCGGGGCCAGCTTCGGGTCGAAGCCGCGGGCCTTGAACTCCAGGCCCAGGATGTCCTCGACCTGCGTGGCGATATCGCTGATCAGCGAGGCGAAGGTGCCCGTCGACTGGGCCACGGGGGAATCCCGTACGAGGATGCGGAAACCGTCCGTGTAGGACTCGATGTAGTCGAGCAGCGCGAAGGCCGCCTGCTCCAGCAGCTCGCGCGGATGCCCGGCCGTCAGGGCGCCCGTCACCCCGTCCAGCAGCTGGCGCATCTCCCGGTCCACGACGACCGCGTACAGGCCTTCCTTGCCGCCGAAGTGCTCGTACACCACCGGCTTCGACACCCCGGCCTTGGCCGCGATCTCCTCCACCGACGTGCCCTCGAAGCCCTTCTCGGCGAACAGGGTCCGACCGATGTCCAGCAGCTGCTGACGTCGCTCGGCGCCCGTCATCCGTACCCGGCGGCTGCGCCTGGGCTTGTCGCTGCTGGAATTACCGCCGTCGATCGCCACGCCCCCCATCATGCCGCGTTGGGCTCGTTTTCCCTGCGCCGGGCGTCGAGGCGGGCCTCCGAGGGCCAGCGCACGTCCGTGGCCCAGCCCAGCTGCTCGAACCAGCGGATCAGGCGCGCGCTGGAGTCGACCTGGCCGCGCAGGACGCCGTGCCGGGCGGAGGTCGGATCGGCGTGGTGCAGGTTGTGCCAGGACTCGCCGCAGGACAGCACCGCCAGCCACCACACGTTGCCCGAGCGGTCCCGGGACTTGAAGGGCCGCTTGCCGACGGCGTGGCAGATCGAGTTGATCGACCACGTCACGTGGTGCAGCAGCGCCACCCGCACCAGGGAGCCCCAGAAGAACGCGGTGAACGCGCCCCACCAGGACATGGTCACCAGGCCGCCCACCAGCGGCGGGATCGCCAGCGACAGGATGGTCCAGTAGACGAAGTCGCGCGAGATGCGGCGGATCGCCGGGTCCTTGATCAGGTCCGGGGCGTACTTCTGCTGATCGGTCTGCTCCTCGTCGAAGAGCCAGCCGATGTGCGCCCACCACAGGCCCTTCAGCAGGGCGGGCAGGGTCTCTCCGAAGCGCCACGGCGAATGCGGGTCGCCTTCGTGGTCGGAGTACTTGTGGTGCTTGCGGTGGTCCGCCACCCAGCGCACGAGCGGGCCCTCCACCGCCATGGAGCCCATGACGGCCAGGGCGATCCGCAGAGGCCGCTTGGCCTTGAAGGAGCCGTGCGTGAAGTAGCGGTGGAAACCGATGGTGATGCCGTGGCAGGCCAGGAAGTACATGAACACCATCAGGCCCAGGTCCAGCCAGCTCACCCCCCAGCCCCAGGCCAGCGGGACCGCCGCCAGCAGCGCCAGGAAGGGAAAGGTGATGAAGAGCAGAAGGGCGATCTGCTCGATGGACCTCTTGCTCTCGCCGCCGCGGGTCGCGGACGGTTCGGGCGGCTCGGACGGAGTACCGGAGGGCGCGCGGGAGGCGTCCTGCATCAGATCGGGACTGAAGGTCATGGGTTCCCCTGAGGGTGAGGAGTCGGCGAGGGGGAGCCTCCCAGCAGGAGCTGGGGGAGCCTGATCACGGACCTACGGAACCGTAACCTACGGCATCGTAAGTATGGCAAAGGTGAAGCCGGCGGCAAGAGGAGCACAGTCGGGATACGGTCGGATCACGGGCCGGACGGGTGGTGCGCGCGCACCGCGCAGGTCCCACGTGCTGACACGTTTGCCCAGGCACGGGCCGCGGACACCTATCCTGGTCTCGTCGGACAGCGCGGTCCGCACGGGCAGCCCGGGCTGCGCGTCAGGCGGGGGTCACCCCGGGGGCACCTCCCAGCGGTAGCTGGGTCAGGGGTCCGGGGAGGCGCCGCCGCGCACCGCCGGGAGCCCCCCGCCCAGTAGCGCTCGAACACTGCAAGGAGCCGCACCTGTGAGCAGTGCTGACCAGGCCTTCGAGGCCCCCGTCACCCCGGCCGCCGTTTCACCCGCGGACACGGCCAACGCGGAGCTGCGCGCGGACATCCGCCGACTCGGCGACCTCCTCGGCGAGACCCTCGTACGCCAGGAGGGCCAGGACCTGCTCGACCTCGTCGAACGGGTCCGCGCCCTCACCCGCACCGACGGCGAAGCCGCCGCGGCCCTGCTCGGGGACACCGACCTGGAAACCGCCGCCAAGCTGGTGCGCGCCTTCTCCACCTACTTCCACCTGGCCAACGTCACCGAACAGGTGCACCGCGGCAAGGAGCTGCGCGCCCACCGCGCAGCCGAGGGCGGTCTCCTCGCCCGCACGGCCGACATGCTGAAGGACGCCGACCCCGAACACCTGCGCGAGACGGTCAAGAACCTCAACGTCCGCCCGGTCTTCACCGCACACCCCACCGAGGCGGCCCGCCGCAGCGTGCTGAACAAGCTGCGCCGCATCGCCGCACTGCTGGAGGAGCCCGTCACCGGTGCCGGCGACCGCCGCCGCCACGACCTGCGCCTCGCCGAGAACATCGACCTCGTCTGGCAGACCGACGAGCTGCGCGTGGTGCGCCCCGAGCCCGCCGACGAGGCCCGCAACGCCATCTACTACCTGGACGAGCTGCACGCCGGCGCGGTCGGGGACGTACTGGAAGACCTCACCGCCGAGCTCCAGCGCGTCGGCGTCGAGCTGCCCCCCGGCACCCGCCCGCTCACCTTCGGCACCTGGATCGGCGGTGACCGCGACGGCAACCCCAACGTCACCCCCGAGGTCACCCGCGACGTGCTGATCCTCCAGCACGAGCACGGCATCACCGACGCCCTGGAACTCATCGACTTCCTGCGCGGCCTGCTGTCCAACTCCATCCGCTACACCGGAGCCACCGAGGAACTGCTCTCCTCGCTCCAGGCCGACCTCGAACGCCTCCCCGAGATCAGCCCGCGCTACAAGCGGCTGAACGCCGAGGAACCGTACCGGCTCAAGGCCACCTGCATCCGGCAGAAGCTCGTCAACACCCGCGAGCGCCTCGCCAAGGGCATCCCGCACGAGGAAGGCCGCGACTACCTCGGCACCGCCGAGCTGCTGAGCGACCTCATCCTCATCCAGACCTCCCTGCGCGAACACCGCGGCGCGCTCTTCGCCGACGGCCGCATGGACCGCACCATCCGCACCCTGGCCGCCTTCGGCCTCCAGCTCGCCACGATGGACGTACGCGAGCACGCGGACGCCCACCACCACGCGCTCGGGCAGCTCTTCGACCGGCTCGGCGAGGAGTCCTGGCGCTACGCCGACATGCCGCGCGACTACCGGCAGAAGCTCCTCGCCAAGGAACTCCGCTCCCGGCGCCCGCTGGCCCCCACCCCGGCCCCGCTCGACGCCGCCGGACAGAAGACCCTCGGTGTGTTCTTCGCCGTCAAGGACGCCTTCGAGAAGTTCGGCCCCGAGGTCATCGAGTCCTACATCATCTCGATGTGCCAGGGCGCCGACGACGTCTTCGCGGCCGCCGTCCTCGCCCGCGAGGCCGGACTCATCGACCTGCACGGCGGCTGGGCCAAGATCGGCATCGTCCCGCTCCTGGAGACCACCGACGAGCTGCGCGCCGCCGACGTCATCCTCGACGAGATGCTCGCCGACCCCTCCTACCGGAGGCTGGTCTCCCTGCGCGGGGACGTCCAGGAGGTCATGCTCGGCTACTCGGACTCCTCCAAGTTCGGCGGCATCACCACCTCCCAGTGGGAGATCCACCGCGCCCAGCGCCGCCTGCGCGACGTCGCGCACCGCTACGGCGTGCGGCTGCGCCTCTTCCACGGCCGCGGCGGCACGGTCGGCCGCGGCGGCGGCCCCTCCCACGACGCGATCCTCGCGCAGCCCTGGGGCACCCTGGAAGGCGAGATCAAGGTCACCGAGCAGGGCGAGGTCATCTCCGACAAGTACCTCGTGCCCTCGCTGGCCCGCGAGAACCTCGAACTGACCGTCGCGGCGACCCTGCAGGCCTCCGCCCTGCACACCGCCCCCCGCCAGTCCGACGAGGCCCTCGCCCGCTGGGACGCGGCCATGGACATCGTCTCGGACGCCGCGCACGCGGCGTACCGGGAGCTCGTCGAGGACCCGGACCTGCCCGCGTACTTCTTCGCGGCCACCCCGGTCGACCAGCTCGCCGACCTCCACCTCGGCTCGCGCCCCTCGCGCCGCCCCGACTCGGGCGCCGGGCTCGACGGCCTGCGCGCCATCCCGTGGGTCTTCGGCTGGACCCAGTCCCGCCAGATCGTCCCCGGCTGGTACGGGGTCGGCTCGGGCCTGAAGGCGCTGCGCGAAGCGGGCCAGGACGCCGCCCTCGCCGAGATGGGCGAGCGGTGGCACTTCTTCCGCAACTTCCTGTCCAACGTCGAGATGACGCTGGCCAAGACCGATCTGCGGATCGCCCGCCACTACGTCGACACCCTCGTACCGGACCACCTCAAGCACGTCTTCGACCGCATCGAGGCCGAGCACGAGCTGACCGTGCGCGAGGTCCTGCGCATCACCGGCGGCCAGAAGCTGCTGGACTCCCACCCGGTGCTCCAGCAGACCTTCGCCGTCCGCGACGCCTACCTGGACCCGATCTCCTACCTCCAGGTCTCCCTGCTGGCCCGCCAGCGCGCCGCCGCGGCCCGCGGCGAGACGCCGGACCCGCTGCTGGCCCGCGCCCTGCTGCTCACGGTCAACGGCGTTGCCGCGGGCCTGCGCAACACCGGCTGAGCCTGCCCGTACGCACGAGAAGGGGTCCCCCGCGCCGTCGTGGCGCGGGGGACCCCTTCTCGTGCGTACGAGTGTCAGCCCGTGGCGCCGGCCTTGCGGCGACGGACCACCAGGACGGCGCCGGCGGCGATCAGCGCACCCGCCATGGTGGCGATCAGGCCGATCGGCGCGTCGGATCCGGTCTTCGCCAGGTCGCCACCGGTGGGAGAGTCACTGGCGGAGCCGGCGGGGGCGGGGACCGATCCGGTGGGCGCGGGCGCGGCGGCCGATCCAGACGGCTTGGTGCTGCCCGACGGGCCGCCGGCCGGCTTGGCGGAAGCGCTGCCCGAGGGGGAGGCGCTGGTCGAACCGGATGCCGTCGCGGTGGGAGTGCCGGACGGCGTGCCGCCCGGCTTGCCGGGGGTGGACTCGTCCGGGCAGTCGACCCAGAACACCTTGTGCTTCGCCCGGCCGTGCTCGCCGTCGAAGTTCCAGAACAGCTTGTAGTGGCCGTCGGGCAGGCTCAGCGTCTCGGTGCGCTCGTGGCCGGAGCCGTCGAGCTTCAGCGAACCGGCCTTCACCTCGGTGCCCTTCACGTCGGCGGTCGGGGCCCAGGCCTCGATCCGCCAGGTCACCTGCTGGGCGCTGTCGAACTGGAACCCGTCGAGGTAGAAGGTGCAGACGTGGGGCTCGTTCTTCTTGAGCCACTCACCGGTCTTCGCGTCGTGGATCTTCACATTGCCGTTGTCCCCGGGAGGGGTGGCGTGGGCCGCGGCGGGGGCGAGCAGGACGCAGGCGGCTGCTGCCGCTACGACCGCACCCGTTGAAGCAAAGGCGCGCATGGCATACCAACTTCGAAAGCAGGAAGGGCGGATAGGCGTGGGGGGTGAGGCGGAGTATCCAACTCCGCTTCTCCCGGCCGGTCAAGGCGGGTTTGACCCCTCCAGCCCCATAACGGCTCCCGCACACCAAAGGTCTCGGATAACGATCCAGCGACGGCGGGCCGCGGCGGCCGCCGTCGCCCGACGGCCGCCGCGGTCTTAGGAGTTGTACGCCGACTGCGCCCGCTCCAGGCCCTCCGTGACCAGGCACTCCACCGAGTCGGCCGCCCGGTCGACGAACCATTCCAGTTCCTTGCGCTCCGTGGAGGAGAAGTCCTTCAGTACGAAGTCGGCGACCTGCATCCGGCCCGGCGGCCGGCCGATGCCGCAGCGGACCCGGTGGTAGTCCGGTCCCATCCCCTTCGTCATCGACTTCAGCCCGTTGTGGCCGTTGTCCCCGCCGCCCAGCTTCAGGCGCAGCGTCGGGTAGTCGATGTCCAGCTCGTCGTGGATCGCGACGATCCGCTCCAGCGGGACCTTGTAGAAGTCGCGCAGCGCCGTCACCGGGCCGCCCGACAGGTTCATGTACGTCATCGGCTTGGCCAGCACCACCCGGCGGCCCGCCGGTCCCGGCGGGCCGATACGGCCCTCGACCACCTGGGCGCGGGCCTTGTGCGCCTTGAACTTCCCCCGGATCCGGTCAGCCAGCAGGTCGGCCACCATGAACCCGATGTTGTGGCGGTTGCCCGCGTACTCCGGTCCCGGATTGCCGAGGCCGACGATCAGCCAGGGCGCCGCGTCGTCCGACATCGATAGCTCCTTAACGAGGACGACCGCCGTCCCGCTCCAGTGGAGCCGGACGGCGGTCGGTCAGCAAGTGCTGAGGGTCAGGGGCGAGGCTCAGGCCTCGGTGCCCTCGGCCTCGGCGGCCGGCTCCTCGGCCTGCGGGGCGACGACCTGCAGGACGGGGGTCTCGCCGTCGACGGCCAGCGTGGTGCCGGCCGGCAGGACCAGGTCCTTGGCGTGGATGGTGTCGCCGGCCTCAAGGCCCGCGATGGAGACGGTGACCTCGGTCGGGATGTGGGTGGCCTCGGCCTCGACGGAGATCGTGTTCTGGAGGGTCTCCAGCATGTTGCCGCCGGCGGCCAGCTCGCCCTCGGTGACGATGGCGACGTCGACGGTGACCTTCTCGCCCTTCTGGACGATCAGGAAGTCGACGTGCGAGATGGAGCGCTTGAGGGGGTGGCGCTGCACGGCCTTCGGGATGACCAGCTCGGTGCCGGCGCCCGTGATGTCCAGGGAGATCAGGACGTTGGGGGTGCGCAGCGCCAGCAGCAGGCCGTGGCCCTCGACGTTGACGTGCTTCGGGTCCTGGCCGTGGCCGTAGATGACGGCGGGGACCAGCGCGTCGCGACGGGCCTGGCGGGCAGAGCCCTTGCCGAAGGTGTCGCGGAGCTGGGCGGAAAGCTTGACCTCGGACATGCTCACTCCTCGTGGGGTGACGGAAATGGACAGAAGTCACCCGGCCGGAACGGCCTGCTACGAAGAGCGCGTCGATAACGGAGCATCCGCACATGGAAGTGCGGCCTCCCTCGCCGAGCAACTTCATGAGTCTACCCGGCGCGGGGGCCGCACTTCAAAAGGATCTCTTCCAGCCGCTGTCAGCCGGTGGGAGCGCCGGTGTTACTGCTGCTCTTCGAAGAGGCTGGTGACCGAACCGTCCTCGAAGACCTCGCGCACCGCGCGGGCCAGCATCGGGGCGATCGACAGGACCGTGATCTTGTCGAGCTCCAGGTCGGAGGGGTCCGGCAGGGTGTTCGTGAAGATGAACTCGCTGACCTTCGAGTTCTTCAGCCGGTCGGCGGCGGGGCCCGACAGGATGCCGTGCGTGGCCGTCACGATGACGTCCTCCGCACCGTGCGCGAAGAGCGCGTCGGCGGCGGCGCAAATGGTGCCACCGGTGTCGATCATGTCGTCGACCAGGACGCAGACGCGGCCCTTGACCTCGCCGACGACCTCGTGGACGGTCACCTGGTTGGCGACGTCCTTGTCGCGGCGCTTGTGCACGATGGCCAGCGGGGCGTCCAGGCGGTCGCACCAGCGGTCGGCCACCCGTACGCGGCCGGCGTCCGGGGAGACGATCGTCAGCTTGGAGCGGTCCACCTTGGCGCCGACGTAGTCGGCCATGACCGACAGGGCGGAGAGGTGGTCGACCGGGCCGTCGAAGAAGCCCTGGATCTGGTCCGTGTGCAGGTCGACCGTGAGGATGCGGTCGGCGCCCGCGGTCTTCAGGAGGTCGGCGACCAGGCGGGCCGAGATCGGCTCGCGGCCCTTGTGCTTCTTGTCCTGGCGGGCGTAGCCGTAGGACGGGACGATCACGGTGATGGAGCGTGCCGACGCGCGCTTCAGCGCGTCGATCATGATCAGCTGCTCCATGATCCACTTGTTGATCGGAGCCGTGTGGCTCTGGATCAGGAAGCAGTCCGCGCCGCGAGCCGACTCCTGGAAGCGGACGTAGATCTCACCGTTCGCGAAGTCGAAAGCCTTGGTCGGCACGAGGGCGACTCCCAGCTGGTGCGCGACCTCCTCGGCCAGCTCGGGGTGGGCGCGGCCGGAGAAGAGCATCAGCTTCTTCTCGCCGGTCGTCTTGATCCCGGTCACAGCACAGTCTCCTCAGACGTGTTGAAAGCTGCTCGCCCCCGTGTGCGTCCGTCCCGCACACGGTGAGCCAGCCGAATTGCGTGCACTATCACGGTACGCCGTCCCGGACGCACCCGTTTCCGGCCCGTTCACCTCAACGGCGCTCTGACTCCTCCGGAGCCGCCGACTGAGCCGCCGTCGCAGCGGCGCTGCCCGGACGCTTGCGGGCCACCCAGCCCTCGATATTCCGCTGCTGGCCGCGCGCCACGGCCAGCGCGCCGGGCGGCACGTCCTTGGTGATGACGGAGCCGGCGGCCGTGTACGCGCCGTCCCCGATGGTGACGGGAGCCACAAACATGTTGTCGGAGCCCGTCTTGCAGTGTGAGCCGACGGTGGTGTGGTGCTTGTGCTCACCGTCGTAGTTCACGAAGACGCTCGCCGCACCGATGTTGGTGTACTCGCCGATCGTCGCATCGCCCACGTACGACAGGTGCGGCACCTTGGTGCCCTCGCCGATCGTCGCGTTCTTCATCTCGACGTACGTACCGGCCTTGGCCTTCGGGCCCAGCCGCGTGCCCGGACGCAGGTACGCGAAGGGGCCGACGCTCGCCGACTCGCCGATGACGGCGCCGTCGGCGACGGTGTTGTCCACGCGGGCGCGCGGGCCTACCTGAGTGTCCGTCAGCCGGGTGTTCGGGCCGACCTCGGCCCCCTCGGCGACATGGGTGGTGCCCAGCAGCTGGGTGCCGGGGTGGATGACCGCGTCCTGCCCGAAGGTGACGGTCACGTCGACCAGCGTGCCGGCCGGGTCCACGACCGTCACGCCCGCGAGCATGGCCCGCTCCAGCAGGCGCGCGTTGAGCAGCGCGCGCGCCTCCGCCAGCTGGACGCGGTTGTTGATGCCCAGGATCTGGCGGTGGTCACCGCCGACCGAGGCGCCCACCCGGTGCCCCGCCTCGCGCAGGATCCCCAGCACGTCGGTGAGGTACTCCTCGCCCTGGCTGTTGTCGGTGCGCACCTTGCCGAGCGCGTCGGCGAGCAGGGCGCCGTCGAAGGCGAAGACCCCGGAGTTGATCTCCCGGATGGCGCGCTGGGAGTCGGTGGCGTCCTTGTGCTCGACGATGGCGGTCACGGCGCCGCCGGCGTCGCGCACGATCCGCCCGTAGCCGGTGGAGTCGGGGACCTCGGCGGTGAGCACGGTCACGGCGTTGCCGTCCGCGGTGTGCGTGCGCGCGAGCTGCTCCAGGGTCTCGCCCGTCAGCAGCGGGGTGTCCCCGCAGACGACGATCACGGTGCCGTCGACGGTGCCGCCGAGCTCTTCGAGGGCCATCCGTACGGCGTGGCCGGTGCCGTTCTGCTCGTACTGGACGGCGGTGCGCACGCCGGCGTCGATCCCGGCCAGGTGGGCGACGACCTGCTCCCGGGCGTGCCCGACGACGACGACGAGTTCGGCGGGGTCCAGCTCGCGGGAGGCGGCGACGACGTGGCCGACGAGCGAACGCCCGCAGATCTCGTGCAGGACCTTGGGAGTGGCCGACTTCATGCGGGTGCCTTCACCCGCTGCGAGTACGACGACGGCTGCCGGGCGGTTGGCGCTCACGGGGATGCCCTTCGGCTTCGGGGGTGGACGCAGGAAGGATACCGGGGGCCCCAGTGGCCACGAACGAACGCGGGTCCCGACCTCGATGGTCAGGACCCGGTGCAGGGCTCCCCCGTCAGGACTCGAACCCGAACCTAATGGCACCAAAAGCCACTGTGCTGCCAATTACACTACGGGGGAATATAGCCGACTAAATCGGGCATTACGTGCCGGTGATCGAGTCGACGCCACCTACTATGCCGCACCAGGTGCCTTCGATGCGACGGTACAACTCGCATCCGGATGAGACGCGGACGATCAGGCACCCCCGGTAGGCGCTGCCCGTGTTCTTCCGGACGGTCTTCGGGTTGTGCTTCTTGAGGGTGGTCCGCTGAAGCTGGTCGAGGTCCACGCCGACGTGATCCGCCCAGTACTTCTCGGCCCCGCTCACGTCGGCGGATTCATGGATCATCACCCGGAAGCGGATGCGGTCGCGGGGTATCTCCATCAGGCGCAGCCAGGCCAGGTAGACCCGAATGACGCCCGGGTCGCTGTTGATGAACGTGACGCTCTCGTCGCGCCGGTACGGCTTGCTCTTGCTCCCTTCCGCCCAGTAGAGGGCGACGCCCGCGAGGAAGAGTTCGCGGGCGCTCAGCGCACCCACAGCGTCTTCGGCCGTCGAGACGGCCGCCTGGCGTCGAGCCTCCCGCAGGGGTCCTTCATGCGCCCAGCGCTTGAGGGCCGCGTCCCTCCCCTGCTCCGCAGGGGACCGGTGATCGACCTTCGGGAGGTCGCGGACCCAGAGGGAGATCGAGCTCTTCGAGCAGCCCAGCTCGACCTGGATCTCGTCGTAGGTCATGCCCTGGATGCGGAGTTCGCGTGCCTTCGCGCGGAGGTCGTCCTTGGCGCGGGGGCGCTTGGTCCACTCGGGCGGGGGTTCGCCCTTCACCAGGGCGTTGAGGATGGTGTTGTTGTGGACGCCGAGGCGGTCGCGTATCTGGCGCAGGCTCAGCCCTTCGCGGCGCAGGGTGACGGCCTGCTCGCGGAGGGATTCGAAGGTCGCGGTTCCGGTGCGGAGGCCGCCGGTGCCGTCGCCGGGGCGACGTCGGATTTCGGTCATGTCGCCAATGTCGTCCGGAATGTGGGATTCAGGTCTTGGTAGGTGGACGATTCAGTCGTACGTGCGATGACCGGCGGTTTCCAGGAATTCCGGTGGCCTGTGTGCTGGGGCCGCTGCGTACGCTGGACGGCATGACCAGTACGGGGGAAGTGCAAGGCCGCGCTGGGCCGCCGATGTGGTGGGGGCGGCGGCGGGACGCCGTGTGGGACGTGGGGCTCGGCGCGGTGTCCGCCGTCGAATGCGCGTGGGAGGGGATCGCCTTCGCCCGCGAGGCCGGGGTGCCCACGGCGGCCGGGGTGCTGTTCGGACTCGTGGTCGGAGCCTCGCTCGTTCTGCGGCGGCGGTGGCCGGTCGCCGTGGTGCTCGTGGGGATCGCCGTGGCGCCGGCCGCGATGGGCTTCCTGCTCGGCGTGGTGGGGCTGTACACGCTCGCCGCCTCCGACGTGCCCCGGCGGATCACCGCGACCCTCGCCTCCCTGTCACTGGCCGGGACCTTCGTGGTGATGTACCTGCGGACCCGCGGGGACGTGGAGGCCGACACGACGCTGGTGGTCGTGCTGTCCTGCTTCGTGGCGGTGGCGCTGACCGTGCCGCCGGTGCTGTTCGGGCTGTACATGGGAGCCCGGTGGCGGCTGATGGAGAGCCTGCGGGAGCGGGCGGACTCCCTGGAACGGGAGCTGTCGCTGCTGGCGGACCGGGCGGAGGAGCGGGCCGAGTGGGCCCGCACCGAGGAGCGCACCCGGATCGCGCGGGAGATGCACGACGTGGTGGCGCACCGGGTGAGCCTGATGGTGGTGCACGCGGCGGCCCTGGAGGCCGTGGCCCTCAAGGATCCCGCGCGGGCCGCAAAGAACGCCGCCCTGGTGGGGGACATGGGGCGGCAGGCCTTGACCGAGCTGCGGGAGATGCTCGGCGTGCTGCGGGCGCAGGCGCCGAAGCACGCCGTGCCGGCCGCGTCGGCCGGGTCCCGCTCACGGGGGTCGCCGGGGGCACCGGGCTGGTCGGGGGCGTCCACCGCGAGAGCCGTGGCCACCGGGGCGGCCGCGCCCGTGGCGCTGGTGGCAGGTCTGGAGGACGGGCCCTCGCTGGCTGAGCTGGAGGTCCTCGTCGGGCAGTCGCGGGAGGCCGGGATGGCCGTCGAGATGGTCGTGCGGGGCGAGGCGGCGGCGTACGCGCTGGAGGTGGAGCAGACCGCCTACCGGGTGGTGCAGGAGGCGCTCACCAACTGCCACAAGCACGCGCCGGGCGCCCGGGTCGTGGTGCGGCTCGCGCACCGGGACGGGGAGGTGGCGATGCAGGTGGAGAACGGGCCCTGTGACGGCGAGGCCGCCGAGCCCGGGCTGCCCAGCGGCGGCAACGGGCTGCTCGGGATGCGCGAGCGGGTGCTCGGGCTGGGCGGGGTGTTCGTGTCCGGGCCGACGGACGCCGGCGGGTTCCGGGTGTCGGCGGTGCTGCCCGCCGGGTAGACGTGCGGTGAGCCGGGCCGGCCGTGCCCGCTGGGCGGCGGCCGTGCCCGGTGGGACCGCCCGCCGGCCCGCCGGCCGGTCAGCCGGTGGTGAGGCGGGTCGGCTGGAGCCCCGTCAGCAGCAGGGTGAGGGCCTCGTCGAGCCCCGCGCCGAGGTACCAGTCGCCTGTGTGGTCGATGCCGTAGACGCGGCCTTCGCGGTCGACCGCGAAGTGCGAGCCGCCGTCCGCCCCGGCGCCGAGGGGGCACAGCTGGGTGGACAGGGCGCGGCCGAGGTCGGCGAAGGTGCGGGCCAGGTGGAGCCCGGTGAGCGGGTCGAGCACGAGCGCGGTGGGCGCGATCTGGCGGCCCGGGCCCGGGGCGGTGACCGTGAGCCCGCCGAATTCGGCCCAGGCCTCGACGGCGGCGGGAAAGACGGTGTGCCGGTGCCCGGCGGGGGTGGTGTGGTCCCGCAGTGCGTCGGCCCAGTACTCCGCCTGCTTGATGTCCCAGCGGCCGGGCTCCCAGCCGGCGGTGCGCAGGGCCGAGTCCACGGCGACGGGGAAACGGGTGGCCGAGGAGCGGTCGTAGGAAGCTGAGGCAGTGGTCATGGCTACTCGGAGGGGGTGAGGTCGACGGGGCGTACGCCGAAGTGGGCGAGGAGGGCGTCACAGGACCGGCAGGGTGGTGCGTAGCTGCCGTGGAGCGGATCGCCGTCCTCGCGGATGCGGCGGGCGGTGATCTTGCCGTGCTTGAGCGAGCGGCGGGCCTCGCTCGGGGTGAGGGGCTTGCGCGAGGCGCGTTTGCTGCGGGCGCCCTCGACGGCGGTCAGGTGGCGGGAGAGCAGGATCGCCTCGGGGCAGCGGCCCGTGAAACGCTCGCGCTGGCCGCTGGTGAGGGTGTCCAGGAAGTCCTGGACGAGGGGATGGAGTACGGGCGGCTGGTCGGCCTTGCCGGCGGTGCCGGTGAGGGTTTCGCCGCGCACCGAGAGGGCGGCGGCGACGGTCGGGAGGATGCCGTCGCGGCGGAAGCGCAGGACGGGCACGGCGGGGCGGGCGTCGACGCTGCTCCAGCGCAGGCGCGGGTCGCCGGCGGCCGGGTCCGCCGCGTCGGCGGCTCCTCCCGGCACACCGGTGGGCGTCGGCGGGCCCAGCGGCCCCGGGTGGGCCGGGGCTCCCAAAGGTCCCCCGTGGCTTGGGGCGCCGAGCGGGCCCGGGTGGCCCGGGGCGCTGAGGGCGCCCGGGTGGCTAGGGGTGCCCAGTGGTCCCGGCTGGCCCGGGGTGCCGGGCGTTCGCGGGCTTCCTGAGGCCGTGTCGGCCGGATCCGTACGTGTCGCAGTGTTCTGCATGCTCGTGCCTTCCCTCCCGTGCCGCGGTGGTGGCCGCTGTCGCGCACGCCCCCTGTGCTGCGGGGACAGCCTGCCAAATGGCACCTGTCGTGCGGAAGCGGGGTCGAATATTCGTATCAATTCGGATGTTCCCGGCCCCCGCGCGGGAGCCCGGGTCACGTGCGGGTGGGCCGCTTGCCCCAGCGCATAGGCTGTGGTGAACCAGCCAGATCCAGCAGGGGGCTACCGCCATGACGACAGGTCGGCTCGGGCAGCAGGCCGCGCCACCCAACGCCGCTTATTCGGGGCAGGTCGTGCATTTCCCGGACCCGGTCCGGGCCGCTCGGCATCCCCACGGAGTGCGGATGGACGAGGGCGGACATCCGGACCTCTCCCCGTACGCGCGTGCGGCCGTGGAGATCGCCGAACCCCCGGAGGGCTTCGGCGTCGACGAGTTGCGGCTGACCGACTACGTGTCCGCGAACGCCGCGATGCAGGCCGTCGGCCACGAGCTGTGGGACACGGTGGGCCCGGTGGCGACCCCGCACGGCTGGACCTGGCACCACGTGGCGGGTTCCCGGCGGATGGAGCTGGTCCCGGTCGAGGTGAAGGCGCTGCTGCGGCATCACGCGGGACTGGCGACGGCGCCGGTCGACCACGACAAGCACGGGACGCGCGCGTTGCAGGAGCTGCGCCCGGTGCACCTGGGACTGCCGAAGTCGGTGGTGTCGGTGTCCGAACAGCAGGTGCAGGGCGTCGAGGAGGACCTCGGTTACCGGCTGCCGGAGGCGTACCGCTCGTTCCTGAAGGCCGCGGGCGGCTGCGCGCCGGTGGGCGCGGGCCTGGACGTGGACCTCGGCCTGCTGGTGGACCAGCCGTTCTTCACGGTGCGCGAGGAGGCGGCGGTCAACGACCTCGTGTACGTCAACAAGTGCCTGCGGGACCACTTGACGAAGGACTACCTGTGCGTGGCCTTCGTACAGGGCGGACTGCTCGCCCTGAAGGTGAAGGGCGAGGCGATCGGATCGGTGTGGTTCTCCCCGTACGACGACGCCCGCGACCGGGACGGCTGGTCGGTGCAGGAGCGCGTGGAGCGGCTGTTGCTGCCGTGCGGCAATGATTTCGACGCCTTTCTGGAGCGGCTGGCGGGAAATCCGCCGGAGCTGGAGACGGTGGCCGGTCTGATGGTGGACGGCGGATTCGCACGCTCGGTTCCCGTGGCGCGCTCCGGTACGGATGAAGGGTGACGGCGCGGTGGTGACGTTTGCGCAGGCGCAGGAGCGCGCCGAGGAGTGGATCAACGGCGAGGTCGCCGCGTACCAGCACCGCGAGGTGCGGGTACGGGAGTTCGGGCTCGGATTCGTGGTGTGGGCGGAGGACCGCCCGGCCGGCCCCGTGTCCGGAGGCGGCCGGCAGCGGCTGGTCATCGCGCGCGACAGCGGTGAGGTGACGCTGTGGCCCGGACTGCCGGTGGGTGAGGTGATCCGCCGCTACGAGGAGGAGTACGGGGCTTCGGCCGCGCCCGCGGCGGAGGCTTCGGTGCCGACGCCGAGGATCGACTCGGAGCAGACCTCCTTCATGCTCAGCCCGCCGGAGTGGTTGCAGGAGGCGGCGGACCGGGCGGGGATTCCCGGGGGTTCGGCGGGCTCGGCCCCGGGACCGGCGTCCGCGCCGGAGCCGGTGGGCCCCGAGGCCTCGGACGAGCCGGTTCCGGCCGCTGCTTCGCCGGCTTCGCCGGCTTCGCGCGCTTCGGCCGCTTCGGCCGTTCCGCTTCCGGCGGAGCCCGTTGACGCCGCGCCGGCGCCGGCTCCGGCGGATCCGGTGCCGTTGCGGCGCGGGGGAGAGATCCCGTACGAGCCCACCGCCAACGACGGGGTGCCGTCCCGGACTCCCGCCCCCGTCCCGACCGGCTCCACGCCGTGGGCCGGGACCGATGTGAACTCCGGTGCGGATGAGGACGCGTCGGTGCCGCTGCCCGCGACCGTGTTCGCGCCGGCGCTGTCCGGGTCGGACCTGGACGACGTCCCGCCGCCCGTTACCCCGGCGGAGGCGAAGACCACGCTGATGGCGGGGGGCAGCCAGCTGCCGAAGACCGCGATCGCGCCCGCGCTGGCGCTCGGGTCGCAGTCGCCTGCGGCGCCGGGCCCGGACCAGGGCCCCGGAACGGGCTCGGACCAGGGCTCGCACGGCTCGCACGGCTCGCACGGCTCGCACGGCTCGCACGGCTCGCCGGTGGGGGGCATCGCCGACGCGCCGACCAGCAAGGCCCAGGTCTCCCGGCCGGGTTCGCCCGGCGTACCGCAGCCGCCCGGTCCGCCGGGTGCTCCCGGTGCTCCGGGCGTACCGCAGCCTCCGGGTCCGCCCGGGTCGCCGGCTTCGTCCGGGCGTGGGCTGGATCATGCGGCGACGATGTTGGCCGGTCCGGCCGTGGTTCAGCCGCCCGCGCCGCCGGGTCCGCCGGGTGCTCCTGGTGGCGGGGCGCATCACGCTGCCACCATGCTCGCGGGTCCCGGCGTACCGCAGCCGCCGGGCCCGCCTGGTGCTCCTGGTGCACCGCAGCCTCCGGGCCCGCCGGGGTCCCCGGGGTCGTCCGGGCGTGGGCTGGATCATGCGGCGACGATGTTGGCCGGTCCGGCCGTGGTTCAGCCGCCGGGTCCGCCGGGTGCTCCTGGTGGCGGGGCGCATCACGCTGCCACCATGCTCGCCGGTCCCGGCGTACCCCAGCCGCCCGGTCCGCCGGGCGCTCCCGGCGCTCCCGGCGCTCCCGGGGGCGGGCTGGAGCACGCCGCGACGATGCTGGCCGGACCCGCGATGGTCCAGCCGCCGGCGCCGCCCGGTCCCGCGCCGCAGGCCGGGCCCGTACCCGCCGGTGGGCCCCCCGGTGTGCCGACCGTCGGCCCCGGCTACCAGGCCGTGCTGCGCTACCGGGCTCCCGACGGCTCCGAGCAGCAGCTCATCCGCCGCTCGGCGCCCGGCACCCCGCACCCCGAGTGGCAGATCCTGCACGAGCTGCGCGCGATGAACGTGCCGCCGCAGCAGGTGCTGGAACTGCACACCGAGCTGGAGTCGTGCGAACTGCCCGGCGGCTACTGTGCCCGGATGATCCGCGAGACCTGGCCGCAGGTGCGGATCACCAGCGTGGCCCCGTACGGCAAGGACCACGCGGGCCGCCAGCAGGGCATGCGGCATCTGCTGACCCATCAGGGCGAGCTGCACCAGGTGGCGGACGGCCCGGCGCGCCCCGCGCCGGTACGGGCACCGCTGCCGCAGGTGCAGCTCCAGCCGGCGATCCCGCTGGACGCGATCGCGCAGGAGCTGGTGGGGGCCTTCGGCCCGCAGGGTGTCTTCCGCTTCGACCAGCGGGCGGTGTCCCGGCAGGGCGTGCCGGAGATCGTCGCGCAGACGCTGATGTGGGCGGGCGTACCGGTCGACTTCGGGCCGTTCTTCTGGGGGCAGGCGGTGCCGGGCCAGCCGGTGCCGACGCTCGCCGAGATGGCCGCGCAGCGGCAGGTGCAGCCCGCCTCGGACGCCGGTTCGTACCTCGTCGTCGGCAGCGACTTCGGCAAGGCGCTCTGCGTGCAGTACGGGACCGCGCACATCGTCGCGGTGCCGGTGGAGAGCGGTCCGGGCGGCGCTCCGGTGCCCCCGCAGTTCGTGAATTCGAGCCTGCCGCAGTTCGTACGGTCCCTCGCGATGCTGGGTCACATGTGGCGGCTGCGCCAGCATCTGACGCCCGAACAGGCGGGCCGCTGGACCGTCGATTTCCAGGCGAATCTGGCGGGCCTGGACACGGCGGCGCTGGCCTCGCCGGAGAGCTGGTGGTCGGTGCTGCTGGAGCAGATGTGGGACGGATTGCTGTGACGCCGCACTGAACCGGTGCGGTCGGGTGATCCGTCGCATGGCCGGGCCGCGACCCTCGAACAGGGTCTCGGCCCGGCCATTCCGGCTTCTGCGCGCAAATGACGCATCCTTGACAGGAACCCCCGCGAGAGAGGCGCTTCCAGGATGAGTGCACCCATTGCGACCGTGCGTGGCCGTGGCTACCGCATCGAAGAGGTCGACCGGTATCTCGCCCGGCTCTCCGGCAGCCGTGACGAGGCCTGGGAGCGGGTGGCACGTCTGACCGTCCTGGCGAAGCGGATGGAGGGCGAGGCGGCGCGGCTGCGGGAGGCGGTGGCCACGCTGGCCCCGCAGACGTACGACGAGCTGAGCGAACGGGCCCGTCGGATCCTGCTCCTGGCGCAGGAGGAGGCGGACGCCGTACGGAGCGACGCGCGGGTGGACGCCTCCGCGGCGATGGGTGCGGCCGAGGCACACGCCGACCGGGTGGCGGAACTGGCGCGTCAGGACGCGGAGGCGGTGCGCGAGCAGACCGAAGTCCGGGCCAGGCAAGGGCTGCTGCGGGCCGAGCGGGAGGCGGAGGAACTCCGGGCCGAGGCGCGGGAGGAGGCCACGGCCCGGCGTACGGAGGCGCAGACGGCGCTGACGGAGGCGCGGCGGCTGGCGGACGCGCTGCTGGCCGAGCGCGAGCAGGCGCACGCCGAGCGCTCGGAGGCGGCGGAGCGGGAACTGGCGGTGCGGGAGGCGGAACTTCAGGCGCGCCACGCGGAGCTGGAGCGGTCCGTGCAGGGGAGGCTGTCGGAGGCCCGCCGCGGCTTCGCGGAGGCGGAGGAGGCGGCGCGCCACGGCCAGGAGGACGCGGAGGCGCAGGCCCGCGAGCTCCTCGCGGCTGCCCGCGTCGAGGAGGAGCGGATCGGCCGCGAGACGGAGCGGATCCTGCGGGAGCACGCGGAGGCCCAGGAGGAGATGCGGGCCCACATGAACCACGTCCGCGCCAGCCTGGCAGCCCTGACGGGCCGCACTCCTTAGGCCCCTGTCGTCAAAGTCCCTCCTGGCCCGGGGCTACTGTGACGACAGGACCGAGCGACTGCGACGACGGGGCAGGCCGCGGCTCAGAACCCGCCCTGGTCGGTGGCCGGTGCGCCGGGCTGCTGCTGCGCCGGCAGGGCGGGCTGGACGACCGGGGCCACTGGCGCGACCGGGGTGACAGGGGCCAGGGGATCGGCGGGGAGCGGGGCCTCGGGGGCAGCCGGGACCTGGACCTGAACCTGGACATGGACCGGGACCGCGGCGACCGGATCCGCCGCTGCCGCCGGGGCCAGGGCGGTGGGCGGGGCGGTGGGCGGGGGCGGCGGGGCGTACCGGTAGGGGTCGCTGCGCAGGCCGCGCGCCGTGGCGACCACCGTGAAGGGCGGCTTCGCCGTAGCCGGGAGCGCGGCCGTCAGAGCCCCCGTCAAGGGGTCGAGGACCGCCGGAAGCACCGCGCCGTCCACGCTCAGCTGCGCCGGGCGTCCCGCCGGATCAGGGGTGAAGCCGCCGCCCGCGACGGTCAGCAGACCGGCCTCCGCCGTGACCTCGGTGATCACCGGAGTCGCCCGCGTGGCCATCTTGTTGACCAGGTACGCACCCGCCGGGGCGCCCGTCAGGGCCCACATCTCGGCGGGCAGGCGCGGCAGTCCGGCGCCGACGTCCGCGAGGAAGAACAGCACCACGTACAGCATCGTGACCGCGCTGAGCGCGACGTACTGGAGGTCGACCAGGTCGGTCCGCCCGCTGTCGTTCGCGATGAGCTCCCGCAGCGGCCGACGGCCCGAAGCGGTGGGCACGGCCGCCGGTTTGGGCATGGCGCCGCTCTCCACGCGCATGCCGACGACCGTCTTGGCCGCGATCAGGGCCACGTACGGGCCGCCGAGCAGCGGCAGGTACACCGTCGTCAGCGTGGACAGCGGGCCGTGCTCGCCCTGGAACCAGGCGACGCCGCCGCCCGCGGTGAGCCCGTACGCGAGGATCGTGAGCAGCAGCCACAGCAGGACCACCGTCCAGGCCAGGGCCAGGGTGGTGGAGGTGGACAGGCGGCCGTCGCGGCCGGTGATGAAGCCCGGCCGGCGGTAGAGGTGTCGGCCGATCGGCCCGGCCAGGGCGGCCAGTAACGCGAGCGCGAAGAGTGTGGAAGCCATGTCGTCCCCCCGGAAACGGTCCTGACGAGAGACTGACCCACGGGCCCCCGTCCTGACAAGCCGCACGCCCACGCGCTGGTGACTCCCCGTCATGCCCGCCGTTCCTGCCGCTGCTCCGGCGGCTCCGCCTGTCCCCGGTCCTCCCCGTCCTCCGGCAGTACGGGGAACACCCGCGGGGCCATGAGCAGCAGGACCAGCAGGGAGGCCACGGCCGCCGCCGTCGCCCCCAGGAAGATGTGGTCCACGGCGGCGGCCACCGCCTCGCGCAGGTGATCGGCGGTGGCGGCGGGCAGCAGGCGCGGGTCCTCCAGGGCCTTCGCCACGTCGTCCAGGCTGCCCGGCAGGCCCGGCACGGGGGAGTCCAGCAGCCGGGCCGCGATGGTCGCGTTGGCGACGGCGCCCAGCAAGGCCGCTCCGACGCTCTGGCCGAGCTGGCGGCAGAACAGCACCGAAGCCGTGGCGGTTCCCCGCTCCGCCCAGCCCACGGTGGACTGCACCCCGACGATCAGCGGGAGCTGGAAGAGGCCGAGGGCGCCGCCGAGCAGCAGCATGATCAGGGCGGGCTGCCAGGGCTCGGCGGAATGCGGGAGCAGGGTGAAGGAGTAGAGGATCACGGCGGCCAGGGCCACCCCGAGGGCCGCGGTGTTCCGGAAGCCGATGCGCCGGTAGACGTGCTGGCTGAGGGCGGCGCTGATGGGCCAGCTCAGCGTCATCACGGACATGACCAGGCCGGCGCCGATGGGTCCGAGGCCCAGGACGGACTGGGCGTAGGTCGGCATGAAGACCATCGGGGCGACCATCAGCAGGCCGAGCGCGCCCATGGCGAGGTTGACGGCGGCGATGGTGCGCCGGCGCCACACCCAGCCGGGGAGGATCGGTTCCTCGGCCCGGCGCTCCAGCCGGACCACGACCGCGGCCAGCACCGCGCTTGCGGCGAGTAGCGCCAGTGAGGGCGCCGACAGCCAGGGCCAGGCCACCCCGCCCTGCACCAGCGCGAAGAGCAGCAGTCCGCCGCAGGCGAAGACGGCCAGCGCCCCCGCCCAGTCGACCGGCCCCCGGCGGCCGGCGGACCGTACGGGCTCGACCAGGTGACGGGTGATCATCCACAGGGCCAGGGCGGCCAGCGGCAGATTGATCAGGAAGATCCAGCGCCAGTGCGCGTACGCGGCGAGCAGCCCGCCGAGGGCCGGGCCGGCTACCGCCGAGGTGGCCCAGACGGCCGACATCCGGGCCTGGATCCGCGGCCGGTCCTTGAGCGGGTAAAGATCACCGGCCAGGGTCTGGATCGTTCCCTGGAGGGCGCCGCCGCCCAGGCCCTGGATGATCCGGAAGGCGATGAGGGCGGCCATGTTCCAGGCGAGCGCGCACAGCAGCGAGCCGACGAGGAAGAGGCCGATGCCGAAGAGGAGGACGGGCTTGCGGCCCAAGGTGTCGGAGAGCTTCCCGTAGACGGGCAGGGTGACGGTGACCGCCAGCAGGTAGCCGGAGAAGAGCCAGGAGAAGACGGCGAAGCCGCCGAGGTCGCCGACGATCTGGGGGACGGCGGTGGCGACGATGGTGCTGTCGAGGGCGACGAGGGCCATGCCGAGCATCAGGGAGGCGACCACCGCGGCCGGCGGTCTGCCCGGCGGTCGCGCCCCGGCGGTCGCGGTGTCCTGCTCGGCCGGAACCGTCCCCCCGTGCGAGCCGCCCAAGGCCTCCGCGGCTGTGCCGTCCGGGCCGGCGCCCGCGCCCTCTCCTGAGCCCACCGAGATCCCTTCCCCCTGCACGCACCTGCGGGGAACACCTTCTCACCACGGCCGTACCCCTCGGTATCCCCCAGTGTGTCTCCGCCGGAAGGGGGAGAACCCTTAGGGGGCCCTCCTCACAAGGGGCCAGGGGCCTTTCCTCCCGGCGGAGGAGGAGGAAGTCTCCGGCGGGTCCTTAACTGATTCATACGAGAACCGGTCCACGCAGGACCGGTTCAGCGGGGGGCTCGGGAGGTGGGCGGGGCTAGGGGGTGTTTCGCGGAGATCCGAGAAACACCCCCCAACCCCCGGGCGGAAAGGGCGATGAGCACCAGGGCGCCCGGGGCCCTCCCGCCACAGACTGCCTGACGGCGACGTACGCGGTGCCGCATGTGCTCGCGCGCCATCGAACGAGGAGAGACAGCGTGACAACGGCTATGACCGAAACCAGGCACGGGGGCACTGGGGGCCATGAAGCCGTCGCGGCCAGGGCCCGAGAGGTCGTCAAGGCCTACGGCTCCGGCGAGACGCGCGTGGTCGCCCTCGACGCGGTGGACGTGGACATCCGGCGCGGCGAGTTCACCGCGATCATGGGCCCCTCGGGCTCCGGCAAGTCCACGCTGATGCACTGCCTCGCCGGTCTCGACACGGTGACCAGCGGCCGGATCCACCTGGAGGACACCGAGATCACCGGGCTGAAGGACAAGAAGCTCACCCGCCTGCGGCGCGACCGGATCGGCTTCATCTTCCAGGCCTTCAACCTGCTGCCCACGCTCAACGCCCTGGAGAACATCACGCTCCCCATGGACATCGCGGGCCGCAAGCCCGACGCGGAGTGGCTGAACCGGGTCGTGGAGACCGTGGGCCTCGCCGGACGCCTCAAGCACCGGCCCACCGAGCTCTCCGGCGGCCAGCAGCAGCGCGTGGCGGTCGCCCGCGCCCTCGCCGCCCGCCCCGGCATCATCTTCGGTGACGAGCCGACCGGAAACCTGGACTCGCGGGCGGGCGCCGAGGTCCTCGGCTTCCTGCGCCGCTCGGTGGACGAGCTGGGCCAGACCATCGTGATGGTCACGCACGACCCGGTCGCCGCCTCCTACGCGGACCGCGTCATCTTCCTCGCGGACGGCCGGATCGTGGACGAGATGTACGAGCCCACCGCGGAGCGGGTCCTCGACCGCATGCTGTGCTTCTCCGGGGGACGCCCCCAGAGCTCCGACTCCGGCTCCGGCTCGCACTCCGGCTCCGGCTCCGACGCCCACGGGCGGACGTCATGACCGTCATGAAGACCGCGCGGCGCAACTTCGTCGCGCACAAGGGACGGATGGCGCTCTCCGCCGTCGCGGTCCTGCTCTCCGTCGCCTTCGTCTGCGGCACCCTGGTGTTCACCGACACCATGAACACCACCTTCGACAAGCTCTTCGCGACCACCGGCGCCGACGTCACCGTC
Source organism: Streptomyces sp. NPDC003034 (assembly GCF_053591375.1). Taxonomy (NCBI): domain Bacteria; kingdom Bacillati; phylum Actinomycetota; class Actinomycetes; order Kitasatosporales; family Streptomycetaceae; genus Streptomyces; species Streptomyces sp. NPDC003034. The sequence continues at coordinate 25,227 of NZ_JBSFTS010000027.1, read as the reverse complement.
AGTGCCCGGTCCGCCGCCGGGGACGGCTCGCAGGACGACGCGGCGAACCCGGGCAGCGGCCGGCCGGCGGTCCTGCCAGCCGACTCCGTCGAGAAGGTGTCCGCGGCGCGGGGCGTCCGGTCGGCCCAGGGCAGCGTCATCTCGCTGTCCGTCACGGTCGTCAACGCCGAGAACAAGAACGTCGGCCCCACCTCGGGCGCCCCCACGATCGCCGCCAGCTGGAACGACAACGAGCTCAAGTCGATGGAGGTCAGTTCCGGCCACCCGCCGCGCGGCCCCACCGACGTGATGGTCGACGCCGACACGGCGAAGAAGCACAAGCTCAAGATCGGTGACGAGCTGCGCACCATCGCCGTGACCGGCGACTTCCGCGCCAGGATCTCCGGTATCGCCACCTTCCGGACGACCAACCCGGGCGCGACCGTCATCTACCTCGACACGGCCACCGCGCAGCAGCAACTGCTCGGAGCGCCGGGCCGGTTCACCAACATCGCCGTCACCGCCGCGGACGGAGTCGGCGACGACGAGCTCAAGCAGAACATCGTCTCCGCGGTCGGCGCGGACACCTACAAGCTGCAGACCGCCAAGGAGTCCGCGGACCAGGGCCGCAAGGACGTCGGCGCCTTCCTCGACGTCATGAAGTACGTGATGCTCGGCTTCGCCGGGATCGCCTTCCTCGTCGGCATCTTCCTGATCTTCAACACCTTCTCCATGCTGGTCGCCCAGCGCACCCGCGAGATCGGCCTGATGCGCGCCATAGGCGCCGAAAGCGGGCAGGTGCTCAAGTCCGTGGTGGTGGAGGCCTTCCTCCTCGGGATCGTCGGCTCGGCCCTCGGCGTCGGCGCGGGCGTGGGACTGGCCATCGGGCTGATGAAGCTCATGGGACAGATGGGCATGAAGCTGTCCACCGACGACCTGACCATCGCCTGGACCACCCCGGTCACCGGCCTGTTCCTCGGCATCGTCGTCACCGTCATCGCCGCCTTCGTCCCGGCCCGCCGGGCGGGCAAGGTCTCCCCGATGGCCGCCCTGCGCGAAGCCGGCACACCCGGCGACAAGAAGGCCGGCGTCGTCCGCGCCGTCCTCGGCCTGGTCCTCACCGGCATCGGCGGCGCCGCCCTCTTCCTCACCGCCGGCGCCGAAGAGGCGAAGACCGGCGGCATGTGGCTCGGCCTCGGTGTCGTCTTCACCCTCATCGGCTTCATCGTGATCGGCCCGCTCCTCGCGGCGGGCCTCGTACGGGTGCTCTCCGGCGTCGTCCTGCGGCCCTTCGGCTCCGTCGGCCGCCTCGCCGAGCGCAACGCCCTGCGCAATCCGCGCCGCACCGGCGCCACCGCCGCCGCGCTGATGATCGGGCTCGCCCTGGTCGCCTTCCTGTCGGTGGTCGGCTCCTCGATGGTGGCCTCCGCCACCGAAGAGCTCGACAAGTCGGTCGGCGCCGACTACATCGTCAACTCCGCGACGGGCCAGCCCGTCATGCCGCAGGCCGAGGAAGCGCTGCGCGCCTCCACCCGCCTGGACCACGTCACCGCCTACCGCCAGGTGCAGGCGAAGATCACCGCCCCCGACGGTGCCACCAGCGAGGTGGGCCTCGGCGTCACCGACCCGACGTACGCCAAGGACATCCGCCGCGAGATGGTCGCCGGGGAGCACGCGGCGGCGTACGGCAAGGACTCCATGTCGGTCGGCTCGATCTACGCCGCCGAACACCGCATCGAGCTCGGAGACGAGCTGACGGTCGCCTTCACCGGCGGCAGCACCGTCAAGCTGAAGGTCGCGGCGATCACCAGCGACGAGGGCAGCCTCGACAAGACCATGAAGTACGTCAGCACCGAGCTCGCCGAGGCGAACCTGCCCGCCGACCGGATGCCGCGCCCCTTCATGCTGCTGGCCACCGCCAAGGACGGGCAGGGCGAAGCCGCGTACAGCGAGGTCAAGGCGGCGCTGGCGCAGTACCCGCAGTACAGCGTCCGCGACCAGTCCGACTACAAGAAGGCGCTCAAGGACGAGGTCGGCTCCCTGCTCAACATGGTCTACGGCCTCCTCGCCCTCGCCATCGTCGTCGCGGTGCTGGGCGTCGTGAACACCCTCGCCCTGTCGGTGGTCGAGCGGACCCGGGAGATCGGCCTGATGCGCGCCATCGGCCTCTCCCGCCGCCAGCTGCGCCGCATGATCCGCCTGGAGTCGGTGGTCATCGCCCTCTTCGGCGCCCTGCTCGGCCTCGGGCTGGGCATGGGCTGGGGGGCCACCGCGCAGCAGCTGCTCGCGCTGGAGGGGCTGAAGGTGCTGGACATCCCCTGGCCGACGATCCTCGGGGTGTTCGCCGCCTCGGCCTTCGTGGGCCTGTTCGCCGCGCTGGTCCCGGCGTTCCGGGCGGGGCGGATGAACATCCTGAACGCGATCGCGAGCGAGTAGCACCGCCGCGGTCGTACGGGGGGGCGCCGGTCCGGGACCTTGGTCCCGGACCGGCGCCGTGCCGTTGGGCCCGGCGGGCGGCCGACAGTCCACCGGTCCTGGCGCGCAGCCGACAGCGGACCGGCCAGGGCGCGTCGGCCCGGCACACCAGCCCGGCGCACCAGCCGGGGACACCAGCCGGGCGCACCAGCCCGGCCGTCAGCCCCGGCGCATCAGGACGATCCCCTCGGCCTCGTCCACGACCGTGAACCGCTCGCCGGGATGCAGCTGGCGGGCGTAGGCGGTCGGGTCCTCGCCGGCCCACTGGGAGCCGTTGTCGATGGCGATCCAGTCCGGGACCACCCCGCGGGAGCCGCCGATCCAAAAGACGCGGCAGCGTGAGGTCAGCCGGGTCAGCGGAGTGGTGTCGGCCTCCACGCTGGCCCCGTCCGGGATCTGCGCCAGGAGCCGCTCGATCGCCGCGGCGCGGGCGGGCTTCTCGTACGTACTCGCCTCCGCGAGCCGAGCGGTCGGCAAGGCGGTGGCGCTGAGCGCGAGGCCCGCCGCGAGGACGGCGGTGGGCAGCTGGAGGGCGTACGCGCGCAGCCGGGGCCGTGAGCCCCGCCGGACGGTGTCGATGGCGTCGACGAGGGCGAGGGTCACCACCGGCATCAGGACGGCGCTGTAGTGCCAGTCGGTGGACCAGTAGTGCTCGTCCCCCGACAGGAACCGCCACCCGAGGGTTGGCGCGGCGACCAGCAGCAGCGGCGAGCGCAGCGCGAGCAGCCCGGAGGTGGGGATCAGCACCCAGGCCAGGGTGGGCAGCTTCGTGGAGAGGCCGTCGAGCGGACCGGCGCCGCCGATCTTGTCCCAGTAGCCGTAGCCCGCGGTCGCGAAGGCGGGGATGACGACCGTGAACACGAGTACGGCGGCCACCGTGGCCCCGGCGGCGACGGCGAGCGCGGTCCGGGCGGCGCGCCGGTCGCCGGACCTGGCCCGCCAGGCCACCACCACGGCCAGGGCGGCGAGCGTGAAGCCGAGGTCCTCCTTGACGAGCAGCAGGGGCAGCCCCCACAGCAGCGCGGCGCGCCAGCGCCCGGCGAGCAGCGCCTCCAGGGCGAAGGCCAGCAGCGGTACGGCGAAGGCGATCTCGTGGAAGTCGAACTCCACGGCCCGCTGGATGCCCCAGGACAGCCCGTAGGCGATCCCGAGGGCGAGCCCGCGCGGCCGTCCCAGCAGCCGCCCCGCGGCCCGGGTGACGGGCACGGCGGAGAGCGCGAACAGTGCGGCCTGCGCGACCAGCAGGGTCAGGGGCCCCGGGAACACCCGGTACAGGGGGGCGATCAGGGCGATGATGGGGCTGAAGTGGTCGCCCAGGATGTTCGCCCCGGGCCCCTTCAGTTCGGCGACGGGCGTGCGCAGATGCGCGTACGCCCGGATGGCCTGCTCGAAGATGCCCAGGTCCCAGGAGGTCCAGTCCATCCGGCGGAACCGCCCCACCGACAGCACCAGGTAGATCAGGAAGAAGCCCGCAGCCACCGCCCAGGGCCCGATCCACCGGCCCCGGTCCGCCCGTGTGGACGGCCGGCCCGCGGTGGTCGGGCGGGCCATGGCATCGCTCGTCACGGACTCGTGCTCCCTCGGCCGGTCGGCGTGAACTCCGCGGCGGGGACGCGGCGAGCTCAGACGGTCAGTACGGGAACATCGTAGAGCGGGATGAACTTGTCGCGGGTGACGAGGGTCAGCCCTTCGGACTGGGCCTGTGCGATGAGTATCCGGTCGAAGGGGTCCCTGGGGTGGAGGGGGAGCTGACCGGCCCGAATGCCGTGGAGGGCCGTGATCGGCAACGGCCTGAGCTGACAAGGGGTGCCCGCAGCGCCTCCGTGCGGGGCGGTGGTCGGGAGACGGGCGGGCGTAGGCTTGGAAACCCCGGCCCGTGTGACGTGTCGGGCCCTTCGCGTTGCCCTTCAAGGACCAAGCACTCCATCGGACGGAAAGCCCTTCATGAGCTTGCACGGACTGCTCGACACCGTCATCCGCGACCCCGCCCTCGCCGAGGCGGTCACGGCGGCCGGAGACGGCAGCCGCATGCACGTGGACCTGGTCGGCCCGGCCGCCGCGCGGCCCTTCACCATCGCCGCGCTAGCGCGGCGGACCGAGCGGACCGTGCTCGCGGTCACCGCCACGGGACGGGAGGCCGAGGACCTGGCCGCCGCGCTGCGTTCGCTGCTGCCGCCCGACGAGGTGGCGGACTACCCCTCCTGGGAGACGCTGCCGCACGAGCGGCTGAGCCCGCGCAGCGACACCGTGGGCCGCCGGCTCGCCGTACTGCGCCGACTGGCGCACCCCAGCAAGGACGACCCGGCCGCCGGACCCGTCAGCGTGATCGTCGCGCCCATCCGCTCCGTGCTCCAGCCGCAGGTCAAGGGGCTGGCGGAGCTCGTACCCGTGAGCCTGCGCCAGGGGCAGAGCGTCGACCTCGGCGAGATCACCCAGGCACTGGCAGCCGCCGCGTACGCCCGCGTCGAGCTCGTGGAGAAGCGCGGGGAGTTCGCCGTGCGCGGCGGGATCCTCGATGTGTTCCCGCCCACCGAAGAACACCCGCTGCGCATCGAGTTCTGGGGTGACGAGGTCGAGGAGATCCGCTACTTCAAGGTCGCCGACCAGCGGTCCCTGGAGGTCGCCGAACACGGGCTGTGGGCCCCGCCCTGCCGCGAGCTGCTGCTCACGGACCAGGTGCGGGAGCGCGCCGCCGCCCTCGCCGAGGCGCATCCCGAGCTCGGCGAGCTGCTGAACAAGATCGCCGAGGGGATCGCCGTCGAGGGCATGGAGTCCCTGGCCCCGGTCCTGGTGGACGACATGGAGCTGCTGATCGACGTCCTGCCGGCGGGGTCGATGGCCGTCGTCTGCGACCCCGAGCGGGTGCGGACGCGCGCGGCGGACCTGGTGGCCACCTCGCAGGAGTTCCTCATGGCCTCCTGGGCGGCCACCGCCGGCGGTGGCGAGGCCCCCATCGACGTCGGCGCCGCCTCGCTGCGCGGCATCGCGGACGTCCGCGACCGGGCCCGCGAGCTCGGCATGATGTGGTGGTCGGTCTCTCCCTTCGCCGCGGACGAGGAGGCCGGCGGCGATGTCCTCAAGCTGGGCATGCACGCCCCGGAGGCGTACCGCGGCGACACCGCCCGCGCGCTGGCCGACACCAAGGCCTGGATCGCCGACGGCTGGCACACCGTCTACCTCACCGAGGGGCACGGCCCGGCCGCCCGCACCGTGGAGGTCCTCGGCGGCGAGGGCATCGCGGCCCGGCTGGAGTCGGACCTGCGCACCCTGGAGCCGAGCCTGGTCCACGTGGCCTGCGGCTCCCTCGCCAACGGCTTCGTCGACCCCGCCCTCAAGCTCGCCGTCCTCACCGAGACCGACCTGACCGGCCAGCGGACCGCCACCAAGGACCTCGGCCGGATGCCGACCCGGCGCCGCAAGACGATCGACCCGCTCACCCTGGAGGCGGGCGACTACATCGTCCACGAACAGCACGGCGTGGGCCGCTACGTCGAGATGGTGCAGCGCACCGTCCAGGGCGCCACCCGCGAGTACCTCCTCGTGGAGTACGCGCCCGCCAAGCGCGGCCAGCCCGGCGACCGCCTCTACATCCCCACCGACCAGCTGGAACAGGTCACCAAGTACGTCGGCGGCGAGGCCCCCACCCTGCACCGGCTCGGCGGCGCCGACTGGACGAAGACCAAGGCGCGGGCGAAGAAGGCGGTCAAGGAGATCGCCGCGGACCTCATCAAGCTCTACAGCGCGCGCATGGCGGCCCCCGGCCACACCTTCGCCCCGGACACCCCCTGGCAGCGCGAGCTGGAGGACGCCTTCCCGTACGTGGAGACCCCCGACCAGCTCACCACCATCGCCGAGGTCAAGGAGGACATGGAGAAGTCGGTCCCGATGGACCGGCTGATCTGCGGAGACGTCGGCTACGGCAAGACCGAGATCGCGGTGCGAGCGGCCTTCAAGGCGGTCCAGGACGGCAAGCAGGTCGCCGTCCTCGTGCCGACGACCCTGCTCGTGCAGCAGCACTTCGGCACCTTCTCCGAGCGCTACAGCCAGTTCCCGGTGAACGTGAAGGCGCTCTCCCGGTTCCAGGGCGAAGCCGAGTCCAAGGCCACCCTGGAAGGCCTGCGCGAGGGCTCGGTGGACGTGGTCATCGGCACGCACCGGCTCTTCTCGCAGGAGACGAAGTTCAAGGACCTGGGCCTGGTCATCGTGGACGAGGAGCAGCGCTTCGGCGTCGAGCACAAGGAGCAGCTGAAGAAGCTGCGCGCCAACGTCGACGTGCTCACCATGTCCGCGACCCCGATCCCGCGCACCCTGGAGATGGCGGTGACCGGGATCCGCGAGATGTCCACGATCACCACCCCGCCGGAGGAGCGGCACCCGGTGCTCACCTTCGTCGGCCCGTACGAGGAGAAGCAGATCGGCGCGGCCATCCGGCGCGAACTGCTGCGCGAGGGCCAGTGCTTCTACATCCACAACCGGGTCGAGTCCATCGACCGGGCGGCCGCCAAGCTGCGCGAGATCGTGCCCGAGGCGCGCATCGCGACCGCGCACGGGCAGATGGGGGAGAGCGCCCTCGAACAGGTCGTGGTCGACTTCTGGGAGAAGAAGTTCGACGTGCTGGTCTCCACCACGATCGTGGAGTCGGGCATCGACATCTCCAACGCCAACACCCTCATCGTGGAGCGCGGCGACAACTTCGGCCTCTCGCAGCTGCACCAGCTGCGCGGGCGCGTCGGCCGCGGCCGCGACCGCGGTTACGCGTACTTCCTCTACCCGCCGGAGAAGCCGCTGACCGAGACCGCCCACGAGCGGCTCGCGACGATCGCCCAGCACACCGAGATGGGCGCCGGCATGTACGTGGCGATGAAGGACCTGGAGATCCGCGGTGCGGGCAATCTGCTCGGCGGTGAACAATCGGGTCATATCGCGGGTGTCGGCTTCGACTTGTACATCCGCATGGTCGGCGAGGCCGTGGCCGACTACCGGGCCGCCGTGCGGGACGGCGCCGACGGGGCGGTGGAGGAACCGCCGCTGGAGGTCAAGATCGAACTGCCGGTCGACGCGCACGTCCCGCACGACTACGCGCCGGGCGAGCGGCTGCGCCTGCAGGCCTACCGGTCCATCGCCTCCGCCAACTCGGAGGAGGACATCAGGGCCGTACGGGAGGAGCTCACCGACCGCTACGGCAAGCTGCCCGAGCCGGTGGAGAACCTGCTGCTGGTGGCCGGGCTGCGGATGCTGGCCCGCGCCTGCGGGGTCGCCGACATCACCCTCCAGGGCGCCAACATCCGCTTCGGGCCTGTGGAGTTGCGCGAGTCGCAGGAGCTGCGCCTCAAGCGGCTCTACCCGGGGGCGGTCCTCAAGCCCGCCACCTCGCAGGTGCTGATCCCGCGCCCCAAGACCGCCCGGGTGGGCGGCAAGCCGCTGGTCGGCCGCGAACTGCTCGGCTGGACGGGAGAGTTCCTGACCACGGTCCTCGGCTAGAGCCCGGCCCGGCGCGGTCCGTGGCCGGATGCCGCCCGGCGGGCAGCCGGGCCGCATCCGTACAACGGTTGGGACATCCCCTCACCGACGGCCGGAAACGCTGTATACGCTCACCCCCGAAACCCTTCACGCACGGCCCGTCAGGAGCAGCGATGCACGCCCCCGGCCCCCCGCCGCAACCCGGCCCCCAGCCCAGTACCGGGGGCGTGGTGGCGCTGCGTGTGCTGTTCGCCCTGCTGCCCGTCCTGAGCTGCGGCTTCCTGGCCTGGGGCACGATGCTGCGGCTCGCCATCCTCACCCGCAGGTCCCGTGACTGGACGCTGCTCGGGGTCGTGAGCGTCCTCAGCGTGGGCTGGCTCGCGCTGATCGGCGCCGACCCCACGCCCGACACCGACGGCTGGCAGGGCAACACCGGCGCGGGTGGCGTGATTCTGACCGGAGTCCTCACCTGCGTCTACTTCCTCTACGCCGACATCCGCCACCACGAGGCCAGGGCCGCGGCCCCGGCCGGCCACTGGTACCCGCAGGGCGCCGCGCCCTACGCGGTCCCGCCGCAGACCACCCCCGGGTACGGCTACCCGCACGCGCCGCGACAGCAGACGGGGCCCTCCCACCAGCCTCCCGCCCACCAGCAGCCTCCGGCGCAGGCGCCGCACGCGGTCCCCGCGCAGCCGCCGCAGCCCACCCCGCCGCCCCGCATCGGGCAGGTCCGCGCCGAACTCGACGAGCTCAGCGAACTCCTGCGCAAGCAGACGCCGCACCCGCGGCAGGCGCCCCGCGACGAGGACCCGCACCGGTGACCGACCGCCTCATCGGCGACCGCTACCGGCTCGCGAGCATCCTGGGCCAGGGCGGCATGGGCCAGGTCTGGACGGCGTACGACGAGCGCCTGGACCGGCGGGTCGCCGTCAAGCTGCTGCGCCCCGACAAGGTCGCCGGCCCGGGCACGGTCGCCGAGGAACTGCGCCAACGGTTCGTGCGCGAGTGCCGGGTCACGGCGCAGGTGGACCACCCCGGCCTGGTCACCGTGCACGACGCGGGCAGCGACGGGGACGAGCTCTTCCTCGTCATGGGCCACGTCGACGGCTCCGACCTGGCCGACCACCTCGCCGCGCACCAGCCGTACCCCTGGCCGTGGGCGGTCTGCGTCGTCGCGCAGCTGTGCGCGGTGCTGTCCGCCGTGCACGCGGTGCCGATCGTGCACCGGGACCTGAAGCCGCGCAATGTGATGGTCCGCCCGGACGGCACCGTCCTGGTCCTGGACCTGGGCGTGGCCTCGGTGATGGACACCGACACCACCCGCCTCACCAGCACCGGTTCGCCGATCGGCAGCCCCGCGTACATGGCGCCCGAGCAGGCCATGGGCGGCGCGGTGGGCCCCCACACCGACCTCTACGCGCTCGGCGTGCTGCTGTACGAACTCCTCAGCGGCACCGTCCCCTTCGCCGGATCCACCGCCCTCGGCGTCTTGCACCGCCACCTGTACGAGCCGCCCGCGCCGGTCCGCCCGCTGCGCCCGGAGGTCCCCCAGGAGCTGGAGGCGGTCCTCCTGCACCTGCTCGCCAAGGACCCGCAGGACCGTCCCGCCTCCGCGCAGGAGGTCTACGAGGCCCTCGCCCCGCTCCTGCCCACGCGCGGCGCCAGCGCCCCGGGGGCCCGCCCGGACGGGGCGCGGGGCAGGGGCCCGCTCGACCCGACCCGCCCCTTCCTGCGCCCGCACGCCCCCTGGCCGGACAGCGCCGCGGCCCTCGTCCCGCCCCGCCCGACCAGCCCGCCGATGACGCCGGCGACGCCCACGGCGCCGCCGCGGCCGGACGTCCCGGGCGCCGTGGACGAGGCCCGCAAGCTCCTCGACGAGGGCCTGCTCACCCAGGCCGTGGACATCCTGGGCGGCATCCTCCCGGCGGCCGTCGCCGAGCACGGCGAGCACTCCCCGGTGGTCCGCTCCCTGCGCAAGCAGTACGCGGCCACGCTGATGGACGATGGCCAGTACCGCCGCGCCCTGCCCGAGCTGCGCCGCCTCGCGGGGGGCGCCTCGCAGTCGAAGGGCGGGGGCGAGTTCCCGGCCGGGGACCCGCAGGCCCTGCGCTTTCGCTACGACGCCGCCCAGTGCCTGGAGCAGCTCGGCGAACCGGCGGCCGCCCTGGCGGAATACCGTTCACTGCTGCCGCTGTTCGAGAACCACTACGCCAACCCGGATCCCGGCCTGGCCCTGGAGGTCCGCCGCCGGATAGCCCACCTGCTGCTGTCCCTCGGCGACCGTCCGGGGGCCCACGACACCCTGGCCCGGCTCCTGTTCGACGCCGAACGGCTGCACGGCCCCGCCCATCCCTTCCCGGCCGAGGTCCGCCGTACGCTGCACTGGCTCGCTCAGGTGCGCTGACGCCGCCGCGGCAGCGCCAGGCCGAGCAGGGCGGTCAGGGCCGCGCCCGCCACCGCCGTCCCCTCGGGGAGGCCCGGAGGGCGGAAGACGCAGGTGAGGCTGGTGGTGCGGCCGTCCAGGGGCACGGCGACCAGCCCGGGGTGGGCCGAGGCCGGCCGGCCGTCGCAGCTCCAGCCCGCGATCGCGGGGACGGAGAGGACCGCCGTGCCCGTGCTGCCCGCCGGCAGAGTGGCCCGGACCTCCGAGGCGCCGACCCGCAGCGAGGTCGTCCCCGTGGCGCGCAGGGCGGTCACCGTCGCGCCGTGGGTCCGCGGGGTGGCCGCCCGGTGAACACGCACCCCGACACCGGCGGAATCGTTGGTCGAAGCGGTGGCCCCGGCCACCCCGACTGCATACCATCGATCACCGCACGGCCTCAGGGGGTGTCCTGTCGCCCGGGCGGGGCACGACGCCCTGCCCGGGCGGCAGGACGCCCCTCGCGCACCGACGCACCATCTCCCGGCCCTGGAGGCTCCTTTGCACCGTCGCACAGCGCTCTCCGTCTCCACCGCCCTGCTCCTGGCGGCCCCCCTGCTGTCCGCCTGCTCGGGCCAGGCCCAACCCGGCACGGCGGCCGTCGTCGGCGGCGAGCGGATCACCACCTCGGCGCTCCAGGCCCAGGTCAAGGACGTCCGCGCCGCCCAGAACCGGGCCGGGGACGGCGCCGCCCAGCTCATCGCGAGCACCCCCGGCCTGGACCGGATCAGGCTCGGCTCGATGCTGCAGAGCCGGATCATCGACACGATGGCCGAGAACGCCTCCCTCACGGTCACCCCGAAGGAGATCGAGGACGAGCGCAAGGCGTACGTCGAGGACAACGGGGGAGCGGAGCAGTTCGAGGCGCTGCTGCTGCAGAAGGCCGCCACCGCCCCCGGCCAGGCCGACCGCTTCCTGCGGGACCGGGTCCTGCTCACCAAGCTGAACACCAAGTACGGCAGCGGGAAGCTCACCGAGCCCGCCGAGGCCGCCGCGAAGGCACTGCGCATCCAGGTCAACCCGCGCTACGGCGCCTGGGACGCCCAGCAGCTCCAGCTCGGCGAGGGGCACACCCCCTGGATCACCCAGAAGACCCGTCCCGAGCAGGCCCCCGCCGGAGCCTGACGCGTAGCCGCGGAGGTAGGTTCGGAGGGTGACCGACCACGCATCCGCCGAGCCCGCCCCGGCCGAGCCCGCGCCCGCCGAGCCCGTATCCGCCGAGCCCACGGGCCGCATCGTCCTGCTGACCACCAGCCACCGGGTCGCCCCCGGCGTGCTGTCCTGGCCGGCGTGGCAGGTCCTGCACGCCGCGGACCGGGTGCTGTGCGCCGACCCCGGCCACCCGCAGCTGCCGTACCTGCGCGAGGCGGGCATCGAGGTCGCCTACGAGACCCCGGACGCGCACGCGCTCGTCGAGGCCTGCGCGGGCGGGCGCACCGTCGTGGTGCTCCCGGGCGGTGAGGGAGACCAGCGGCTCACCGACGGGCTGGCGCGCCTCGCCGGCTCCGGGCGGGTCTCCATGCCCGACCTGGAACTGCTGCCCGGATCGTACGATCTGCCGGGCGCGCGCCTGCTCGACCTGGTCCAGGTCATGGACCGGGTCCGGCGCGAATGCCCCTGGACCTCCGCCCAGACCCATCGGGGCCTGGCCAAGTACGCGATCGAGGAGGCGTACGAGCTGGTCGAGGCCATCGAGGCCGGGGACCGGGAGGAGCTGCGCGAGGAGCTCGGCGACGTCCTGCTCCAGGTGGTCTTCCACGCCCGGATCGCGGAGGAGGGCGGCGGTGAAGCCGAGGAGACCGAGGACACCGAGGACGCGGACGAGGATGCCGACGCCGACGCGGCCGATGGGGCCTTCTCCATCGACGACGTGGCCGGGACCCTGGTGGAGAAGCTGATCCGCCGCCATCCGCACGTCTTCGGCGACGCCGAGGCCCACACCCCGCAGGACGTCCACGAGCACTGGCAGCGCACCAAGGCGGTCGAGAAGCAGCGCGCGTCGGTCACCGACGGGATCCCGCTGGGCCAGCCCGGCCTCGCGCTCGCGGCCAAGCTCGCCGGCCGGGTCCGTGCGGGCGGCCTGCCCGTGGAACTGCCGCGCGGCGAGGGCATCGGGTACGAGCTGCTGGAGCTGGCGGCGCGCGCCGAGGCGCAGGGCGTGGACCCCGAGACCGCACTGCGCGCCGCGGCCCGCGTCTACCGGGACGCGATCCGGGCGGCGGAGGGCGTCGGCGCGGCAGGGGCGTAGGCGCCTGTGGGCGGGTTACCGCGTGAAGAGGACCGCAGGGCCCGCGGGAAGGTGATCTCGCGGGCCCGGGACACCTGCCGGAGGGGCCGCGTCAGTCGTTGACGTCCTCGTTGAAGCGGTTCGAGCACGCCTGCTGCTCTTGCTGGGTCTGGGCCTTGTCGAGGCAGGCGCGCAGGTCCTTGCCCTCATCGGAGTTGAGTACGGACACTCCGATGGCCACCATGATGCCGGCGATGACCACGGTCACGGCGCCCAGGACGAGTCCGGCGATGGCCATACCGCGACCTCCGGCACCGCCGCGGGCTCTGCGCAGGGCAGCGATACCAAGCCCTATGGCCACCAGGGCCAGGGGGATGCCTACGAACCAGAGCCACAGCAGCAGCAGCGACGCGATGCCAGTGATCAGTGCGGCTACGGCCAGACCGTTGCGCTTCGTGCCGTGCGGGGAAGAGGCGGCGGGGTAAGCGCTGGTGCCGGCAGCGTCGGAGGAGTGATGCGGGTCGGACATGGGACGATCCCTTCATGGAGCTGCGGGCGGACAACACCCCGGTTTGGCAAGGGTGTTCAGCCCGTCTACCACTGGCTCGTGGTCGCAAACCCGCCTGCACGCCCGCCCGTGCGGTCGGATCCTGCCGCCCCTGGCGTTGAGCCTGGGCGGGCCGCAGGCGCAGCGCCCGGAGCGGCAGGCGCCCTGCCCGACCCGGTCCCGTCAGGCGGGCTCGAAATGGCGCTGGACCGGTCGGCGCCCGAGCTGCGCGAGGAGGCGGTGCTCGTACGGCTCACCACCGGGGTCGCCATGCGGGAGCTGCGGCAGGCCCTGGGCGCCCTGGGGCCGCCGGGCAGGGACACCGGCGGCCCGATGTCGTACTGCTCGGCATCCGGATGCCCGGGGGTGACGGACTGGCCGCGATCGGCCCGCTGCTGGCCCTCGACCCCGCGCCGCGGGTGGTGATGCTGACGACCTTCGGGGACGAGGAGAACGTCCCGCGCACCCTGCGGGAGGGGGCGACCGGCTTTCTGCTCAAGGACGAGGGGCCGCAGGAACTGATCAGCGCGGTACGGGCCGCCGCCTCGGGGGACGCGGCCCTCTCCCCGGGAGTGACCGGGGCGGTGGTCGCACGCATGCTGCGGGGGGGACGGCTCGGCGGCGCAAGCTCCCGTTTCCGAGGAAGGCAACGGGCTCGACCGCCTCACGGCCCGCGACCGGGAGTACTGGCGATGCTCGGGCAGGGGCTGTCCAACCACGACATCGCCGAACGGCTCGGCATCGGCATCGGCACCGTCAAGACCCATGTGGGCGCGATCCTGGAGAAGACCGGATCGGCGACCCGGGTACGGGCAGCCCTGCTGGCCCACCGGGCGGGGCTGACCGCCTGAGCACAAAACCGAAGGCGGGAACACCGGACTTGTCCGTCAAGGGAAGGCAGATCTCCGGATATCCACGACGAACCACGCATAGGGGGCGGCCCTCTGAGATCGGGATACGGTCGTCAGGTGCACGAGCAGACCCCCGCGACCCCCGCCGACCCCCCGGCCGATGCCTCAGCCGCCACCCCGGCCGAACCCCCGGCCACCCCGGCCGAACCCCCGGCCACCCCGGCCGAACCCCCGGCGACCCCGGCCGAACCCCCGGCGACCCCCGCCGACCCCCCGGCCGACCCTCCGGGCGCCACGCCCGGCGCCCAGGGCCCGACCCTGTTCGACTGGCAGTTCGCGACCGATCCCTACCCGGCCTACGCCTGGCTGCGCGAGAACTCCCCCGTGCACCGCACCAAGCTCCCCAGCGGGGTCGAGGCGTGGCTGGTCACCCGGTACGCCGATGCCCGCCAGGCCCTCGCCGACCAGCGGCTCAGCAAGAATCCGGCCCACCACGCCGAGTCGGCGCACGCCAAGGGCAAGACCGGGATCCCCGGGGAGCGCAAGGCCGAGCTGATGACGCATCTGCTCAACATCGACCCGCCGGACCACACCCGGCTGCGGCGGCTGGTGTCGAAGGCGTTCACTCCGCGCCGTGTCGCCGAGTTCACCCCGCGCGTGCAAGAGCTCACCGACCACCTCATCGACCGGTTCGAGGCGAAGGGGGAGGCGGACCTCATCCACGATTTCGCCTTCCCGCTCCCCATCTACGCCATCTGCGAGATGCTCGGCGTACCGCGCGAGGACCAGGACGACTTCCGGGACTGGGCGGGCATGATGATCCGCCACGGCGGCGGACCGCGCGGCGGGGTGGCGCGCTCGGTGAAGCGGATGCGCACCTACCTGGGGGAGCTCATCCACCGCAAACGGGACGATCTGGGCAATGACCTGATCTCGGACCTGATCCGGGCGAGCGACCACGGGGACCACCTGACCGAGGGCGAGGCCACCGCGATGGCCTTCATCCTCCTCTTCGCGGGTTTTGAAACCACGGTCAATCTGGTGGGTAACGGGCTCTATGCCCTCTTTTGTCATCCCGACCAGCGCCGACGGCTCCAACGCTCCCTGGCGGCGGGCGAGAGCCACCTGCTGGCCACCGGCGTCGAGGAACTCCTGCGGTACGACGGCCCCGTGGAGCTGGCCACCTGGCGGTACGCCACCGAGCCGCTCACCCTCGCGGGCCAGGACATCGCGGTCGGCGAGCCGGTCCTGGTGGTCCTGGCCGCCGCAGACCGGGACCCCGAGCGGTTCGCCGACCCCGACACCCTCGACCTCTCGCGCGCCGACAACCAGCACCTCGGCTACGGCCACGGCATCCACTACTGCCTCGGCGCACCGCTGGCCCGGCTGGAGGGGCAGACCGCGCTCGCGACGCTGCTGACCCGCCTTCCGGACCTGGAGCTGGCCGTGGATCCGTCCGAACTGCGCTGGCGCGGCGGGCTCATCATGCGCGGTCTGCGCACGCTGCCCGTCCGCTTCACCCCTTATGGGTCTAGGCGGAACGACTGACTCCGAGTCAGTTCCTGTCGGAACTTGTGACAATCGTTCGAAGGCCGCTAGGTTCTGCCGTTACCCCGCCGTTATGCGAAAGGTACAGCCTCATGCGTTCCGGGAACGGCCGCCACAGACGCCCCCGCCAGGTCCCCGCGCTGGTGGTAACAGCCGGAGTCACTGGCTCCGCGCTGGCCCTGCCACTGCTCGCCGCCACCAGTGCCACCGCCGCCGACACCTCCACGTGGGACAAGGTCGCCGAGTGCGAGAGCGGGGGTACGTGGAGCGCCAACTTCGGCAGCGGCGCGTACGGCGGGCTCCAGTTCACCCAGGAGCAGTGGCGCAGCGCCGGCGGTCTCGACTTCGCCGAGCGGCCCGACCTGGCCAGCCGCTCCCAGCAGATCGCCGTAGCCGAACGGGTGCTGGCCTCGCAGGGGCCGCAGGCGTGGCCGCTGTGCGCGGCGTCCGCCGGGCTGACCCAGCAGGGCCCCGCCGCCGCCGTGGACCCCGGCCTGCCCGGCGGTACCAGTGCCATCGCCCCGAGCCCGTCCCGCCCGGACCAGGCCGTGCCCTCCGCCGGCACCGGCGCCCCCGCCCGGGACTTCGGGGCCCCCACCCCGGCCGCGCCCAGTCCGTCCGAGAGCCCCTCGTACGGGACCCCCGAGGGCCCGCTCGCGCCGTCCATCGGACTGCCCGTCATGCCGCCGCCGGACGACCCGACCACGGCTCCGGCGCCGCCCGTGCTGCCCGGCGACCCGACGACCGCTCCGGTGCTCCCCGTACTCCCCGGGGACCCCACCGCGACTCCGGCGCCGCCCGTGCTGCCCGGCGACCCGACCACCGCCCCGGTGGCCCCCGGCGCCCCCACCGCCCCGGCGGACCCGGGCGCCCCCACCGCCCAGCCCTCCCCGGACGCCTCGGCCGCCCCCACGCCGACCGCGCCCACCGCTCCGGCGCCCGTCGCGGACGGGTCCGGCGGCAAGCACCGAGGTACGCCCGCCGTCGAGCTGCCCCTCGCGTCTGATCCCGCGTCGGCCCCCACGTACACGGTCAAGTCGGGCGACACTCTGGCGACCATCGCGGACGCCAACGGACTGGAGGGCGGCTGGAACGCGCTCTACTCGGTCAATGAGCAGGTCATCGGCGGAGACGCCAACTTGATCAAGCCCGGCCAGAATCTGGATCTAACCGCGGAATAGGGGCACTTCGGGCGCACGTAAAGGTCCGATTGCCCGTTTTCGGCAAGTGAGACATGTGTCTCTTCCGGTCAACTGGCGTGTCATGCCCCGGAGCTCCCGCAAACCCGGTCCTCACCTGCGCAAACACCCTTGCGAAGGGCGCAAGTAGGGGTGGTTTCTCCCCGATGTCGCGCGTTGAACATCGGGGAGGGACCTGGCTACCTTCTGAATCGCCCGCCACCGCGGGCTCCTTCGACCGCATCGCCGAATCCTGCCGGCGGACGGAGGGAACAGTCGTCGCGTCAAGCGCCGAAGGCAGGAGCGGGGGAACCAAGGTAGGCGCCGGGAGCGGCCGTTCGAGAGACGGTCACGCCACCGGCTAGGGGTTAAGTCGCGCGCTAGGCCGCGCGGCCGGGCAACTCATCCGCCCGAACCCGACAGCTCACCTCGTAGGCGTCGGTGAGGAGAAACTCCATGCTGCTTTCTGGCAAGGGCAAGCACCGCCGCGCCTCCAAGGCCGCCCGCATCGTCACGCTCGCCGGTGTCGCCGGCGTCGCCGTCGCGGCGCCCCTGATGACCGCGGGTACCGCGAGCGCCGCCACGGCCTCCGAGTGGGACCGCGTCGCGCAGTGCGAGTCCGGTGGCAACTGGGCCATCAACACGGGCAACGGCTACTACGGCGGCCTGCAGTTCTCGTCCTCCACGTGGGCCGCGTACGGCGGCAAGTCCTACGCCGCGCAGGCCAACCAGGCCTCGAAGGCCCAGCAGATAGCCGTCGCCGAGAAGGTCCTCAAGGGCCAGGGCAAGGGCGCCTGGCCGCACTGCGGCGTCGGCCTGTCGAACTCCTCGTATGCCGGCGGCGGCGCTGCCGAGGCCCCGGCCAAGCCCAAGGCCGCGCCGAAGAAGACCGAGCAGAAGGCCGAGCAGAAGGCCGCGCCGAAGAAGGAGACCAAGCGCTCCGAGGCCCCGACCACCCGCTCCGAGCGCTCGACGGCCCCGGCCCCGGCCAAGCCGAAGACGGAGGCCCCGAAGACCGGCAACGGCTCGTACGAGGTCAAGTCCGGCGACACCCTGGGCACCATCGCCGAGGCCAACGGCGTCAACGGCGGCTGGGAGAAGCTCTTCGAGCTGAACAAGGACATCGTCTCGGACGCCGACCTGATCTTCCCGGGTCAGAAGCTGAAGCTCAGCTGAACACCGCGGCCATAGCACCGCCGCGGCCCTAGCCGCTGTGGTGCATCCGCCCACGCAGAATCCCGCCGCCCGGCGCGTCTCCCCCCACGCGCCGGGCGGTGGCGTTCGCCGGGCAGAGCCGCACGGACCGCGAGCTCTATGTCCTGGAAGAAGGGTATTCGTGCCCTTTTTCGTCCCAGGACCCGGGCGGTCGGCGGGCTGATCGCCGCGGGCCGGTTAGGCTCTAGTCGGCAAGGCCGTCCCATGGCCTGATGCCACCGCACACCCAGCGTCACATCCCAGAAGGAGATGCTCGTGCCGTCCATCGACGTCGTCGTAGCCCGGGAAATCCTGGACTCCCGAGGCAACCCCACGGTCGAGGTCGAGGTGGGCCTCGACGATGGCAGCACCGGCCGTGCTGCCGTTCCGTCCGGCGCCTCCACCGGTGCATTCGAGGCCATCGAACTCCGTGACGGTGACCCCGACCGTTACATGGGCAAGGGTGTCGAGAAGGCCGTCCTCGCCGTCATCGAGCAGATCGGCCCGGAGCTGGTCGGCTACGACGCCACCGAGCAGCGGCTGATCGACCAGGCCATGTTCGACCTGGACGGCACCGAGAACAAGGGCTCTCTCGGCGCCAACGCCATCCTCGGCGTCTCCCTCGCCGTCGCGCACGCCGCGTCCGAGGCTTCGGACCTGCCGCTCTTCCGCTACCTCGGCGGTCCGAACGCGCACCTGCTGCCCGTTCCGATGATGAACATCCTCAACGGCGGGTCGCACGCCGACTCCAACGTGGACATCCAGGAGTTCATGATCGCCCCGATCGGCGCGGAGTCCTTCTCCGAGGCCCTGCGCTGGGGTGCCGAGGTCTACCACACCCTCAAGAAGGTGCTGAAGACCAAGGGCCTCTCCACCGGCTTGGGCGACGAAGGCGGCTTCGCCCCGAACCTGGAGTCCAACCGCGCCGCCCTGGACCTCATCATCGAGGCCATCAAGGAGGCCGGCTACACCCCGGGCCGCGACATCGCGCTCGCGCTCGACGTCGCCGCGTCCGAGTTCTACAAGGACGGCAAGTACCAGTTCGAGGGCCAGTCCCGCTCGGCCGCCGAGATGACCGACTACTACGAGGAGCTCGTCTCCGCGTACCCGCTGGTCTCCATCGAGGACCCGCTGTACGAGGACGACTGGGCCGGCTGGAAGAACATCACCGACCGCCTGGGCGCCAAGGTCCAGATCGTCGGCGACGACCTCTTCGTCACCAACCCCGAGCGGCTGGCCCGCGGTATCGAAGAGGGCTCCGCGAACGCCCTGCTCGTGAAGGTGAACCAGATCGGTTCGCTGACCGAGACCCTGGACGCCGTCGAGATGGCCCAGCGCAACGGCTTCAAGTGCATGATGTCGCACCGCTCCGGCGAGACCGAGGACGTCACCATCGCCGACCTCGCCGTCGCGGTGAACTGCGGTCAGATCAAGACCGGCGCCCCGGCCCGCTCCGACCGCGTCGCCAAGTACAACCAGCTGCTGCGCATCGAGGAGATCCTCGACGACGCCGCCGTGTACGCCGGCCGCTCCGCCTTCCCCCGGTTCCGCCCCGCGAACTGATCGGCGAAGGCCAGGGCCGGGAGCTCGGCCTGCCGGCTGCGCCTGGCCTCCGTACGTCCCCGCACTCGGTCCCGTACCGTGTGCGGGGACGTATTGCGTAGTGCGTACACAGGGGAGGCGGGATCAATGGCCGGGAACCGGGATCGGTTCTCCACCTTCTCCACCGCGACCAGGCTCAAGCAGCTCGGCGAGCGGACCGCCGCCCACGTCTACCGCTCGCAGTCGCGCCGCCAGGTCCGCCGCAGCCGGCTGACCGGCCGGGCCGCCCTGCTCGTGCTGGTCCTCTGTACCCTGGTCGTCGCCCTGGCGTATCCGATGCGCCAGTACGTCTCCCAGCGCTCGGAGATCGCGGAGCAGCAGCGGGCCGCCGCCGCGGCGAAGGACCGCCTCGAACGGCTCCGGGACGAGAAGGCCCGCTGGCAGGACGATGCCTACGCGGAGCAGCAGGCGCGCAAGCACCTGCACTTCCTGCGCCCCGGAGAGATCGGCTACATCATGACCGACCCCGGGGCCGAGGCGGCGGAACGCCACCGCGGGGGCCAGGCCGGCTCCGACCGGCCCTGGTACTCGAACGTCTGGGACGGCGTCGACAAGGCCGACCGCCCCGGCGACTGAACCCGACCCACCCGCCGACCGGACCCACCTGCAGACCGACCCGACCGCCGCATCAGATCCGTCCGTCCGCCAGACCATCCGCCGACGAGACCGATCACCCGAACCAGACCCATCCGTCATAGAACCGCGAACGAAGAGACCCCCTCCAGGCATGCAGACGCCCCCGCCCCAGACCGACCGGACCGAGCCGACCGACGCGGACATCGCGGCGTTCGAGCAGCAGCTCGGCCGCCCGCCGCGCGGACTGCGCGCCATCGCGCACCGCTGCCCCTGCGGCCAGCCGGACGTGGTGGAGACCGCCCCCCGGCTCCCCGACGGCACGCCCTTCCCCACGCTGTACTACCTGACGTGCCCGCGCGCGGCCTCCGCGATCGGCACGCTGGAGGCCAACGGCGTGATGAAGGAGATGCAGGCCCGGCTCGCCGAGGACCCGGAGCTCGCCGCCGCCTACCAGGCCGCGCACGAGGACTACATCCGGCGCCGGGACGCCATCGAGGTGCTCCAGGGCTTCCCGAGCGCCGGCGGCATGCCGGACCGGGTGAAGTGCCTGCACGTGCTGGTCGGCCACTCGCTGGCCGCCGGTCCGGGTGTGAACCCGTTCGGCGACGAGGCGCTGGCGATGCTTCCGGAATGGTGGGCCAAGGGCCCCTGCGTCACCCCGTGCGCCGAGCGCGAGGAGGCCGAGTGACCAGGGTCGCGGCCATCGACTGCGGTACGAACTCCATCCGCCTCCTCATCGCCGACTGCTTGCCGCGGACGGGCGAGCTGATCGAGCTGGACCGGCGGATGACCGTCGTCCGCCTCGGCCAGGGGGTGGACAAGACCGGCCGCCTCGCCCCCGAGGCGCTGGAGCGCACCTTCGCCGCCTGCCGTGAGTACGCCGCCGTCATCAAGGAGCACGGCGCCGAGCGCGTGCGCTTCGTGGCGACCTCCGCCTCCCGGGACGCGGAGAACCGTGCGGACTTCGTCCGGGGCGTCCAGGACATCCTGGGCGTCGAGCCGGAGGTGATCTCGGGTGACCAGGAGGCGGAGTTCTCCTTCACCGGCGCCACCAAGGAGCTGGTGGGCACCGATCATCTGGAGAAGCCGTTCCTGGTGGTGGACATCGGCGGCGGATCGACCGAGTTCGTGGTCGGCGAGGACCACGTCCGGGCCGCCCGCTCGGTGGACGTGGGCTGCGTCCGGATGACCGAGCGCCACCTGGTGGCGGACGGCCGGGTCACCGACCCGCCGACGCGGGCGCAGGTCGACGCCATACGGGCGGACATCGAGGCGGCGCTGGACCTGGCCGCCGAAACGGTCCCGCTGGCCGAGGCGCGCACCCTGGTCGGCCTGGCCGGCTCGGTCACCACGGTCGCGGCGATCGCCCTCGGTCTGCCGGAGTACGACTCGCAGGCCATCCACCACTCCCGGATCCCCTACGAGAAGGTCCGCGAGGTCAGCGAGCGGATGCTGACGGCGACCCACGCCGAACGCGCGGCGATCCCCGTGATGCACCCGGGCCGCGTGGACGTCATCGGCGCGGGCGCGCTGGTCCTGCTGGCCGTCATGGAACGCATCGGAGCCACCGAGGTCGTGGTCTCCGAGCACGACATCCTCGACGGCATCGCCTGGTCCGCCGCCTGATTCCTCGGCGCGCGGTGCGCGCTGCCCGGAGTCGCACGGCTCGGCGCGGCCGGGGCCTTCGAAACAGGGGGAGTTGCGTGCCTTCAGGGGGTCCGGCAGGGGTCTGGCGGGCTCCCTCGGCCGGGCCGCCGGACGAAGTTCGTGAAGTTCTTCACAAGGAAAAGGGGCCCGCTGGGTCAACTGGGGGCCACAAAGGGGCCTCCGGGTGCCCTCGGGGCCTCTTCGGGGGGCCCTCGTACGAACTGCGGCAGCGGTGGCTTGCTCCTCGGAGGTAGCCACGAATCGCGGTGGTCCAGTCCTCTTCAGGCCTTGCGTGCCAGTTCAGGACGGGTGCACAACGACTCCCCTTATACCGTGGTTCCCCATCCGCGCCATGACCTCGGTCACGTGGGCGGCGGAGTGTAGCAGAGGGTCCCCGATAGCTTGTGAAGGGGCTCACGAGCGTCACCCCCTGGGGTGCTGGATACTCGTTCCATGAGCACCACGGAGCGTCCCAGGATCCTCGTTGTAGGAGGCGGGTACGTAGGCCTGTACGCAGCCAAGCGCATCATGAAGAAGATGCGTTACGGCGAGGCGACCGTCACGGTCGTCGACCCGCGCTCGTACATGACCTACCAGCCCTTCCTCCCCGAAGTGGCCGCAGGCAGCATCTCGCCTCGGCACGTCGTCGTCCCGCTGCGACGCGTGCTGCCCAAGGCGGAGGTCCTCACCGGCCGGGTCACCAGCATCGACCAGGACCGCAAGGTCGCCGTCGTCACGCCGCTGGTCGGCGAGGCGTACGAGCTGCCCTTCGACTACCTGGTGATCGCGCTCGGCGCCGTCTCCCGCACCTTCCCGATCCCCGGCCTCGCCGAGCAGGGCATCGGTATGAAGGGCGTCGAAGAGGGCATCGGCCTGCGCAACCACGTGCTGGAGCAGCTCGACAAGGCCGAGTCCACGACGGACGAGAACGTCCGCCGCAAGGCCCTCACCTTCGTCTTCGTGGGCGGCGGCTTCGCCGGCGCGGAGACCATAGGCGAGGTCGAGGACATGGCCCGCGACGCCGCGAAGTACTACTCCAGCATCAAGCGCGAGGACATGCGCTTCATCCTGGTCGACGCGGCCGACAGGATCCTTCCCGAGGTCGGGCCCAAGCTCGGCACCTGGGGCAAGGAGCACCTGGAGTCGCGCGGCATCGAGATCTACCTGAACACCTCCATGGACTCCTGCGTGGACGGCCACGTGGTGCTGAAGAACGGCCTTGAGGTCGACTCCAACACCCTCGTGTGGACCGCCGGCGTCAAGCCCAACCCGGTCCTGGCCCGCTACGGCCTGCCGCTGGGCCCGCGCGGCCACGTCGACGCCGAGCCGACCCTCCAGGTCAAGGGCACCGACTACATCTGGACCGCCGGCGACAACGCCCAGGTGCCGGACATCGCCGCCCGCAAGGCCGGGGTCGAGAACGCCTGGTGCCCGCCCAACGCACAGCACGCGCTGCGCCAGGCCAAGGTCCTCGGCGACAACGTCATCTCGGGCATGCGCGGCTTCCCGCAGTCCGAGTACGCCCACTCCAACAAGGGTGCGGTGGCGGGCCTCGGCCTCCACAAGGGCGTCGCGATGATCGTCATGGGCAAGATGAAGATCAAGCTCAAGGGCCGGCTCGCCTGGTACATGCACCGTGGTTACCACGGCATGGCGATGCCCACCTGGAACCGCAAGATCCGCGTCTTCGCCGACTGGACCCTCGGCATGTTCCTCAAGCGCGAGGTCGTCTCCCTCGGTGCGCTGGAGACCCCGCGCGAGGAGTTCTACGAGGCCGCCAAGCCCGCGCCGGCCCCGGCCGCCGCGCAGGCTCCGGCCCAGAAGGCCAAGGCCTCCTGACCCGGCGCGCCCGGTAGCGCCCAGGGCCGCAAGGCCCGGCGCCCGGCGTCCGGGGCCCTGAGCCGGACCCGCGCGACCTGTACGTCCCGAAGGGGCCGCCCGCCATCCGTGGTGCGGGCGGCCCCTTCGGCGTCCCCTCCGGCTTATCCGGTCTGCGCCATGGGTAGAGGTGTTGGCCGGAGCTCTCTGGAGGTGTGCGCCATGACCGACGCCGCGCCGCGGCTGGCTGCTCTTGCCGAGACCCTGACGGGCGCCCCGCTGCCCGTCAGGATCCGGGCCTGGGACGGCAGCGAGGCGGGCCCGCCCGGGGGCCCCGTCCTGATCGTCCGCGACCGCCGCGCGCTGCGCCGCATGCTGTGGAAGCCCGGCGAACTGGGCCTGGCCCGGGCGTGGGTGGCGGGCGAGGTGGAGGTCGAGGGCGACCTGTACGAGCTGCTGGACCGGGTGGCCGGCCTGCTCTGGGACCACCACGCCCGGCCCCCCGCCGGCTCCGGTCCGGACTCCGGCCGGCCGCGCCCGCCCGGGGTGCTGCCCCTGCTGCGGGATGCCGAGGCGCGGGCCGCCGTACGGGAGCTGGTGACGCTGGCCCGGCCCTGGCGGGCACCCGCGCCACCGCCCGAGGAGGCCACCAGGACCGGCGGCCCCCGGCACACCCGCGGCCGCGACCGCCGCGCCATCAGCCACCACTACGACGTGGGCAACGACTTCTACAGCTACGTGCTCGGCCCCTCGATGGTGTACTCCTGCGCCTACTGGAGACCGGGCTCCAGCCTGGAGGAGGCCCAGCGGGACAAGCTCGACCTGGTCTGCCGCAAGCTCGGGCTCGGTCCCGGGGACCGCCTCCTCGACGTGGGCTGCGGCTGGGGCTCCATGGCGCTGCACGCCGCCCGGGAGTACGGCGTCCAGGTCACCGGCATCACCCTCTCGCGCGAGCAGGCCGTGTACGCCCGCAAGCGCGTCGCCGAGGAGGGTCTCGCCGACCGGGTCGAGCTGCGGATCCAGGACTACCGGGACGTCAAGGACGCTCCGTACGACGCCGTTTCCTCCATCGGCATGGCCGAACACGTCGGAGCCGACCGCTACCGCGAATACGCCCACACCCTGTACGCCCTGTTGCGCCCCGGCGGCCGCCTGCTGAACCACCAGATCGCGCGGCGCCCCGAGCCGGACGAGGAGACGTACCGGATCGACGCGTTCATCGACGCCTACGTCTTCCCCGACGGCGAACTGTCCCCGCTGGGCAGCACCGTGGGCGAGCTGGAGCGGGCCGGCTTCGAGGTCCGCGACGTCGAGGCGCTGCGCGAGCACTACGGGCTCACCCTGCGGGCCTGGGTGGCACGGCTGGAGGAGCACTGGGAGGAGGCCGTACGGCTGACCTCGCCCGGGCGGGCCAGGGTCTGGCGGCTGTACATGGCCGCCTCCGCGCTGGGCTTCGAGCGGGGCCGGCTCGGGGTCAACCAGGTGCTCGCGGTGAAGACCGCGGCGGACGGCGACGCGGGGCTGCCGTTGCGGCTGCGCACCTGGGGCGGCGCGTAGCACGTGCGGGCAGCGGCGCGTAGGCCGTGGGCACAGCGGAGGGGCCCCGGGGCGTGGGCGGTTTCTAGCGGTCGTTGCAACACGTGGTTGGTTTGATCAAGCTGCGAGTAGTTTATGCAGGCGCTCGGCTGGGGTTTCCCAGCCGAGCG
>NZ_JBSFTS010000026.1:0-94110 GCF_053591375.1 Streptomyces sp. NPDC003034 | reverse complement strand
GGGAATACCAGCCGGTGCTACCGGTGAGTCGGCACCGTTGACACGGTGCCGGGGCCGGCGGCGTTTGGCGGGCGGGCCCGGTGGCGGCCGGGCCGCGGCCGCCCGCGCGCCCGTGCGCGGGCCGGGAGCGCGCGCACGGCGCCGGTGCCCGGGCGCCGGCCGGAGGCCCGGTGGGTGGGTTGGCACGGTCGGCCGTGCGCCGAGGGCGCGGGCACCGCGCCGGATGCCCCGGCCGGGGAGCCGGCTGCGTTCTTACGGGGTGGGGGCCGGGGTGGTGGGGGTGGGGGTGGGGGTGATTTTGAGGGTGAGGATCAGGGTCACGTTCTGCGGGGTGATCAGGTGCAGGTGGTAGGTGCCCGGGGTGGCGTCCGTGGTGAAGAGCTCCGGTACGGCGATCTTGCCGTCGGCTCCCGTCGCCGCCAGCTGCCGCGAGGTGAGCTTCTTGCCGTCCTCGCCCTTGAAGTACGGGCCCTTCGCGGTCGCAGGGTCCACCGGGACCCACTTCCCGGAAGCGTCCTTCTCCACCAGGGCCGCGGTGGTCCGCGTCCCCGCCACCGGCTCGCCCTCGGCCGTCGCCAGGACCTCGATGCCCTCGAAACTCTTACCGGCGACCACCTCCAGCGGCGCCGTACCGCCCGTGCGGGCCAGCAGGTCCGCGAGCGGGACCGGCTTCGGCGTGACCTCGCCGGTGAACTTCACCATGAGGGAGCCCGCGGTGTCGTAGGCGGCGGCCCGCACCGAGAAGGTGCCCACCGTGGCCCCCGCCTTCAGACCGGGCGCGGCGGCGATGCCGTCGACCCCCGTCTTGACCACGAGGGACTTCGCCGCGGACGGCCCGAAGGCGGTGCCGCCGGTCGTGTCGTCCTCGATCGCGAAGACGACCTCCTGGCCGACCGCGGGCTTGCCGTCGCTCAGCATCACCTTGACCCGCGGGGCCTCCGCGAAGGCCGCCCCGGCCTCGGCCTTGAGCGCGGCACCGCCGAGCATCTCCATCCCGGACAGGCGCGGCGGGGCCGGCTTCTCCGGCTCCACAGGCGGCTTCGTCGGCGTGGTGACGGGCGGAGTGGTCACCGGCGGAGTGGTCACCGGCGGCGTGGTGACGGGCGGGGTGGTCACCGGAGGCGTGGTGACCGGAGGCTTCGTCGGCTGCGGCTGGACCGTCGCGGCCGGGGTCTTCGGCGTGGGCAGGATGCCGGGCGAGGGGGTCGGGTACTCCCCGGCGGGCGGGTTCGTCACCCCGGCCGCGCCGCCGTCCTGGTACTGCCGCATGAAGCCGAGCACGGTGTTCACGTACTCGCGGGAGTTGTTGTAGCTGAGGATCGCCGCGTCGAGCTTGCGCGAGTCGGAGAGGTCGCGGTCGCCCGCGCACAGGTAGAGGCCCGCGCCGAGCGCCGCGTCGTAGATGTTGTTCGGGTCGCGCTTGGCGTCGCCGTTCCCGTCGGCGCCCCAAGTGGCCCAGGTGGACGGGATGAACTGCATCGGGCCGATGGCCCGGTCGTACTCGGTGTCCGCGTCCCACTCGCCCTTGTCGGTGTCGCGGATCTCCGCGAAGCCGTTGCCGTCGAGCCGGGGTCCGCGGATCGGCTTCTCGGTGTAGCCGTCGGCCTTGAGCCCGTAGCCGGAGGCGTGCACCGACTCGACCCTGCCTATGCCCGCGAGCAGCTGCCAGGGCAGCTTGCAGCCGGGCAGGGCGGCGGCGACGGACTGCTCGGCGCGGTGGTAGGCGTCGAGGGCGGTCGCGGGTATCCCGCTGGCGCCTTCCGGCGCGCCGGCCTCGGGAGGCACCACCGGGTCGGCGATGGTCCCCGGCACGTCCAGCCGGGCGTCACCGCGGTCGGTGGCCTGCGGACTGTCCGGGGTCGGCTCGGACTCGCCCGCGTCGGCGGTCGACGGATTGGTCACGACCGCGGCGGTGGTCAGGCTGGCCGCGAGCGCGGCCGTGCACAGGACCTTGCGCGAGGTGTTGACGAGGTGACGGTGAAGCGGCTTCACGTGCGGCGATCCCCCCAAGGAGCCGTCAAGGTATACGGCCGTCCGGCCGTGAATAATTCTGTCTATCAGGTATTCGGCAGCGACTCACCGTCGCCCCGGCAGATATGACACACCACTCGTCTCGACTTCACCGTCACCCGCAGGATGGGCCGAACCGGCCAGGTGATTCCTCCCCCGAGTCACCATCGGCTGAAATCAGCCCGGGTCTGGACGTTACGCGTCATGGCCGAGCGCTGTGGATCATCCGGGCACAGGCGCTCGCGCCGCACGAGTCCCTCGCCTTGATCGAGAAGACGCCAGGAGAAATCCGATGAATGCCACCGACCTGGCCTGGTTCAAGAGCAGCTACAGCAGTGGCGAGGGCGGCGAGTGCGTCGAAGTGGCACTCACCTGGCGGAAGTCGAGCTACAGCGGCGGTGAGGGCGGCAACTGCGTAGAAGTCGCCCTCCCCTGGCTCAAGTCCAGCTACAGCAGTGGCGAAGGCGGCAACTGCGTCGAGGTGGCCCCCTGCGCCGCCGCCGTGCGCATCCGGGACTCCAAGGTCGCGGCCGGTCCCGAGCTGGCCGTGGCCCCCGCGAGCTGGAGCGCCTTCCTGGACGGGATCACCACCGGCCGCTGACCGAGGACGGCAGCGGGGATGCCGCCTGCGCCGCGACCCACCGGATCCCTCAGGCGCCCGGCCTGCTCTCGCGTGCTGTGCGCCGGTCGGCGGTAGCGGTCGCGGCGGCGGCCCGCAGCTCGGTGTAGAAGGCGCTGTCGGTGGGGGTCTGCCACATGTGGAGGTAGACGAGCATCTGGTTGAGGACGGTGTCGTATTCGACCAGCGTGCCGGAGGCGTCCCCAGCGGCCTCGTCCCACGCCTTCAACCTCGCGTGGTCCTCGTCGCTCAGCTTTCCGGCCTTCCTGTACGCGTCCGCGTACTGGAGGACCTTGTTCCTGCTGCTGCCGTAAAGCACCTTCTCCTCAAGGAGGCGGTACTGGGTGCCGGTGAAGAGCTCCCTCTCCCCCTCCAGCGCGCTGTGCAGGCCGCTCAGTGTCCGCTGCCGCGTCCGCGCCATCTCCCCCACCTGCGCCGGGGTGGATCCGTAGGGAACGAGCAGCATGGTGTCCGTGGCGTCGTAGGCCTGGTGCGCCGCGACGTGGGTGAGCTCATGGGCCACGTGCCCGAGGAGGAAGGGGGTCCCGCCGCGTGGCTGGGTGTCCACGTTGAAGGTGTAGCGGCGGTCGTCGGTGGCCCCGGACTGATACGGCGCCTGCGCGCTCATGCCCGGGCGCGAGGTGGTCGCCTTGACGAAGTCGACCTTGTCCGCCACCGCTATGACCTCGCGCAGCATCTCCGCCGTCTCGGCCGGCACGTCGGCTTCGGCGGCCATCCTCTCCAGTGCCCCCACGTAGCCCTGCATGAGGGTGCTGAACTGCGCGTCGGTGATGTCCTTGGCGGTCTGGAACGCGACGTCGGGGAGGTTCAACAGGCCCGTCTGATAGTCATACTCCTCGTTCTTGCCCTCTTCCCTCATCGCCTTGTCCATCGCGCTCAGCAGCTCGTGGAACCGCACGGTGGGCTCCAGATCCGCGGCGGGCACGCTCGGCACGGACTCCAGCAGACTCTGCTCGGCGGCGGCCTGATCGCGCAGCTTGGTCACGCCGGCCGTGCGGCCCTTGGAGTGGCCTCCCTCCAGATACGCCTTGCACCGGGCCACGATGTCGGCGAGGGCGGCGATCCGCTCGTCCCGCTTGCCGCGGCCGATCTCGCCGTACTTCTCCAGTTGCGCGTCGACACCTGCGATGGAGGAACTGCCGCGGTTCTTGAAGGGGACGGCGGTCTCCTGCTTGAAGGTGGCCGGGTCCATCACCCGCTGGACCGCTGACGAGGCACCAGCGGCAGGGGCTGCCTGGGCGGTCCGGGCTTCCCTTGGTGCTTGCGCCGGTGACGGGCCCGGAACCGCTCCGGACATCACGCGGGTCGCGTTCGCCTCGGCTTCGCGTTCGAAGCGGTCGGACGGGTCGGAGACCTTGAGCCCGGCGCCGTTGTCGGTGCCCGAGACGGGCCCCTGGCGCTGCTGGATGACGTGCGTGAGCTCGTGGGCGAGGGTGTGCTTGTCGCCGCCGCCCTCCCCGATGACGACATGGCTGCCCGAGGTGTAGGCGCGGGCCCCGACCTCGGCGGCCGAGGCGCGGGCGGCGCTGTCGTCGTGGACGCGGACGTCGGAGAAGTCGGCGCCGAGCCTGCGCTCCATCTCCTCGCGCAGCGGCACGTCGAGCGGCTTGCCGGGAGCTGCGAGCACGTCGTGGACGGTGGAGCGCTGCACGGGCGCCTCGGGAGCCGGGGCGGCGGCGGCCCGGTGGCCGCAGCCCGGCCCGTGCCGGTGCTCTTCCTGGGCCCAGGGGTGACCGGCCTCCCGGAGCAGCTGGACGACGGCGGCGTTCCCGGCGGTGCGTTGCAGGGCGAGGAGCCCCTGCCGCCGCATGTCCGCCTCGGCCGCCGTGGTGCGCGCAGCGGTGGTGCGCGCCGGGGCGCGGCCGTTCTCGGTGGCCGGATGCTTGGCCGCCTGCTTGGCCGGGTCTTGGGCATTCTCGTGGGCTTGCATGGGGCCTCTTCCCGCGCAGAGATGTAACCACCCCTGCATACAAGGCGCGTGCGCCCGGCGGCCAGGTACCGGAAGGCAGCCCGCACTGTCCGTACGGGCAGCCCGTCGGGCCCGCCCGCCCCGGGCCACCGGTGGCGGGGCCCGGCTCCCTCAGCCCCCGTACAGGGCGTCGATCTCGTCCGCGTACCGCTCCGCCACCGCCGCGCGGCGCAGTTTCAGGGTCGGGGTCAAGGTGCCCGCCTCGATGGTGAAGTCCTCCGGCAGGATGAGGAAGGCGCGGATGCGGGCCGGGCGCGAGACCGTGGCGTTGGCCTCGGCCACCGCCGCCTCGACCAGGTCGCGGACCGCCGGGTGGGTGGCCGGGGAGGGGCCCGGGTCGAGGGACTCGCGGCCCGCCCAGGCCGCGATCTCCTCCGCGTCGAGGGTGATCAGGGCGACGGGATGCGGGCGGCGGTCGCCGATCAGGACCGCGCGGGAGACGTAGCGCGAGCGCTGGACGGCGAACTCGACCTCCGTCGGGGTGATGTTCTTCCCGGCCGAGGTGATGATCAGCTCCTTCTTGCGGCCGGTGATGCGGAGGTATCCGTCGCCGTCCAGTGCCCCCAGGTCGCCCGTGTGGAGCCAGCCCTCCGGATCCAGGGTCTCCCGGGTGGCCGCGGCGTTCGCGTGGTAGCCGGGGAAGACCATCGGCCCCCGGGCGAGGATTTCGCCGTCCTGCGCGATCCAGACCTCGCAGCCGTCGACGGGCCGGCCCACCGTCCCGTACCGGACGGCGCCCGGGTGGTTGAGGCTGATCACGCCGCCGGACTCCGTCATTCCGTACCCTTCGTACACCGCGATGCCGCAGGCCCGCAGGAAGTCCAGGGTCGCCGGAGCGATCGGGGCGCCGCCGGTGAGGGCCCACTTCAGCCGCCCTCCGAAGGCGCCGCGGACCAGGGAGTACAGGGCCTGCTCGGCCGCCTCGTGCCGTGGCCGCAGGGACGGCGGGAGGCGGTCGTCCGCTGCCAGCACCCCCAGCCGTACCGCCTCCTCGAAGCGCTCCCGGCCGCCCTCCTGGGACTCGGCGAGCGCCAGCACCACCGCGTGGAGCTTCTCGAACAGGCGGGGTACGGACGGCAGGTGGGTCGGCCGGGCGGCGGCCAGCTCGGCGACCACGTCCTCGATCCGGCCGCCGAAATAGCACAGCTCCCCGCCTTGGAGCAGCGTCGTGAACTGTATGAGCTGGGCCAGCAGGTGGGCCAGCGGCAGGTACAGGTAGGTGGAGTCGTCCGGCCCGCCCTGGATGAGCGGGAGCGTGGCGTCCTGGACGGCGCCCAGGTTGCCGTGGGTGAGGCGGCAGCCCTTGGGCAGGCCGGTCGTGCCCGAGGTGTAGACGATCGAGGCGTCCGCGCCGGGGGTGACGGCCGCCGCCCGCGCGAGGAGTGCGGACTCAGGGGCGGCGGCGAGGTCCACATCGCGCAGGGCGTCCATCTCCACCACGGCCCGCAGTGACGGCAGTTTCGCGCGCAGGGCCGCCACCCGCTCCGCCTGCGCCGCGCCGTCGCAGACGACGAGGACCGACTCCGAGTCCGACAGGACCCAGGCCAGCTCCTCCTGCCCCGCCGAGGGGTAGACCGGGACGAGGACCGCGCCCGCCGCCAGGATCCCGAAGTGGGTGTACGTCCACGCCGGGCGGGTCTCGGCCAGCAGCGCGACCCGTTCGCCCGCCGCGACGCCCAGGGCGAGCAGGGCGCGCCCGACGGCCCGTACCTCCGCGCCCAGTTCCGCGTACGTACGGGTCTGCCACTCCCCGTCGGCGGCGCGGAACCTGAGCGCCGGCTGCGTCGCGTACCTCTCCTCGGTCCACTGGGTGAAGCGCGCCAGCGTGCTCGGCCGACCGTTCATCGCATGCCCTCCGGGGTGGGTGACGGGCTGGTGCCGGACCGGCGTCGGCGACCTGGCGTCGGACCTGGCGCCGGGCCGTGACCCCCGACGCTAGACACCGCCCCGCCCCCTCCGGCATGACCGGAAGCGTCACCCCCGCTGACCTCAGCGCTCATTGGGGTTACCGTCGGAGCCATGGGGAGGCGGACGATCACCGTGCACCACGTACGTGCCGTGCTCGCGGGGGCCCGTGGGCGCGGCATCGACACCGTGCCGCTGCTCCAGCAGGCGCAGATCCCACCGCTGTTGCTGGGCGACGACCGGGCGCGGATCACGCCCGCGCAGTTCGCCCGCCTGTTCAGGGCGCTGTACCGCACCACCCAGGACGAGTTCCTCGGGCTGAGCGCCGTCCCGAGCCGCCCCGGCACTTTCGCCATGATGTGCTACGCCTCGCTCGGCTGCCGGGACCTCGGCGCGGCCACGGAACGCGCGGCCGCCTTCTACGGGCTGTTCCCCGGCGGGCCGGAGCTCGGCCTCGAAGTGTCGGGCGGCGAGGCGCGGTTCACCGTCCGCAACGACTTCGCGCGTGACGAGGAGCGCTTCCTCACCGAGTGCGTGCTCGCGATCTGGCACCGGCTGAGCAGTTGGCTGATCGGGCGGCGCATCCCGCTCGCGTACGCCGCCTTCGCCTATCCGCCGCCGCCGCACAAGGACGAGTACGAGGTCCTCTTCGACTGCCCGGTCCGCTTCGGGGAGGACCGTACGGGCGCCGCCTTCGACGCGCACTGGCTCACCGCGCCGCTCGTACGGGACGAGCCCGCCCTCGACGCGATGCTGCGGCGGGCACCCTCCGACCTGCTGTCCCGGCCGGAGTACGGGACGACCGTCGCCGAGCAGGTACGCCGTACCCTGACGCAGCAGCTGCGCGGTTCACCGCGGCTGCCGGCGCTCGCGGAGGTCGCGGCGCGGCTGGCGGTCTCCCCGGCGACGCTGCGGCGCCGGCTCCAGCAGGAGGGGACCTCCTTCCAGGAGCTCAAGGACCACGTGCGGCGGGACGCGGCGATCGCGGGCCTGGCGGAGAGCGGTGAGCCGATCGCGGAACTCGCCGCCCGGCTCGGCTTCTCCGAGGACACCGCCTTCCACCGGGCGTTTCGCCGCTGGACGGGGACGACCCCGGGCGCCTACCGCCACCTGGAACGCCCGCCGGGCCTCGGCTCGTCCTGACGGAGCACGGCGCGGCCCGGCACGGCCCGGCGCGGCACGGCGCGGCACGGCGCGGCGCGGCGCGGCGCGGCCCGGCCCGGCGCGGCGCGGCCCGGCGCGGCGCGGCCCGGCGCCGTGGCTGAGGGAACGTCCCGTCATCTCGCTGACGGGACACCGCTCGTACGGGTCCGGGCCGGAGTCCGCGTCACGTCAGCGGCGCGCGGTCGGCTCGGCGCGCGTCAATGGCCCCCCGTGCTGCACGCGTTCGTACCGCACCGGCGCGCCGCCCGGCCCGGATGAGACCCGGGGCCAGTAAAGGTGAGCTGCACGGTCAGCGACCTCCCTACCGGTCGGTCACTACCGTCACCTCACCTACCCCGCACGAGCTGTTGGGAGAGCCGCCATGCGTTTCCGAACCCCCACGCGCGTCCGCAGCACCGCCCTCACCGCCGTGGCCGCGCTGGCCGCGCTGGCCGTCTCGGCCGGAATCCCCGCCTCCGCCGCCTCGGCCGACCCCGCTTCCGCCGCCGACTCCCGCGCCGCCGCCCGCCCCGGCGATGTCGTCAGCAGCGCACCCTCCGCCTTCCACCCGCTGCCCGGCCAGCCGACCGGCACCAAGGCTTGGAAGATCCACTACCGCTCCACCACCGCCGACGGCGTCCCGAACATCGTCTCCGGCACCGTCATCGTCCCGCAGGACGGCCGCACCGGCCCGCGCCCCCTCATCACGTACGCCGTCGGCACGGTCGGCATGGGCGACTCCTGCGCGCCGAGCAACAACCTCCCGCACGGGACGTCCATGGAGGCCAACCTCATCCAGCAGCTCACCCTGCGCGGCTGGGCCGTCGTCGTCACCGACTACGAGGGCCTGGGCACCCCGGGCGTCCACACCTACACCGTCGGGCCCTCCGCCGGCCACGCCATGCTCGACGCGGCGCGCGCCGCCCAACGCCTGCCCGATGCGGGGCTGTCGGCGACCGGCCCGGTCGGCATCATGGGCTACTCGCAGGGCGGCCAGGCCAGCAGCTGGGCCGCCGAGCTGCACGGCTCGTACGCCCCGGAGCTGGCGGTGAAGGGCACGGCCACCGGTGGTGTCCCCGCCGACCTGATCAAGGTGGCCGACTTCAACAACGGCTCCTTCGGCTCGGGGCTCATCTTCATGGCGGCGGCCGGACACGACGCGGCCTTCCCCGAACTGGACCTGAACTCCTACCTCAACCCGGCGGGCAAAGCGCTGATCGCCGGAATGAAGGAGAACTGCGTGGCGATCAACGCCATCGCCGGCTCCTTCAAGCGGATCTCCGACATGACGACGAAGGACCCGCTCGCCCAGCCCGACTGGCAGGCCCGGCTGAACCAGAGCAAGCTCGGGCGGACCGCGCCTGCGGCGCCGGTGTACCAGTACCACGCACTCGCGGACGAGCTGATCCCGTACGGGGTGGGCCACCAGCTGCGCTCCGACTGGTGCGCGAAGGGCGCGGACCTCGAATTCGACACCATCTGGCTCGGTGAGCACGTCAGCGGAGTGATCACACAGTCGCTGGCGGTCGGGAACTGGCTGGCGGACCGCTTCGCCGGCCGGCCGACGCGCGCCGACTGCTGATTCTCCGCTGGCCGTCTCCGCTGCGCCCCTGCCCCGCCGGTCATGCACCGGCGGGGCAGGACCGTGTCCCGGTCGGCAGCCGGCCGCCGATCAGGAAGTCGTCCACGTACTTCCGTACGCAGGGCGAGTACGGGTAGCCGGTGTGGCCGTCGCCCTTGTGGTCCAGGACCACTGCCGAGCCGAGGCGCGCCGCCGTCTCCTCCGTCCACTCGTACGGGGTCGCCGGGTCGCCGCGGGTACCGACCAGCAGCATGCGCGGGGCGCCCGGGCGGTCGATCCTCCGGATGAAGTCGGTGCCGGCGGGGCGGCCGTAGCAGGACATGACGGTCATGAGCTGGGCCGGCCCGAAGATCTTCGACGCCTTGAGGAACTCCGCCCGCATCCGCGCCAGTTCACCCGCGATCGCCGCCGGGCTGGCCTTGTCGGCCGACCGGTCGGGGTCGTCGGCGCAGTTGACGGCGGTGAGGGCGGCTTCGACGTTGTCGGCGGGTACCGTGCCGGGCCCTTGGCCCTGCGGCCGCGGTGGGCCCTCGGGGCCGCCGAGCCGCAGCAGCCCGGCCGGGTCGCCGTCACGTTCGGCCTTCTCCAGTGCCGTGGCGAGCGCGGGCCACAGGTCCCGGGAGTACAGGGCGCCGCCGATGGAGCCGACCGCGTCCTGGCCGGTGAGGTGCGAGCCGTCGCGACCGAGGAGCGGCTTCTCGTCCAGCCGCTTCACGAGCGCGTGGACCTTCTCCTTGGCGGTGCGGGTGTTCGTCCCGTAGACGCAGCCGCTCCGGTGGGCGCACCAGGCCAGGAAGTGGTCGAGGGCGCGCTGGTGGCCGCGCGCCGTCACGAGCGCCTGCTCGGACAGCGGCTCGGTGAGGGTGTCGACCCCGTCGAGGACCATGCGGCCGGTCTTGCGGGGGAACTGGGCGGCGTACACGGCGCCGATGCGGGTCCCGTAGGAGAAACCGAGGTAGTTGAGCTTCTCCTCGCCGAGGACCTCGCGCATCACGTCCATGTCGCGGGAGACGTGGACGGTGCCGACGTACGGCAGGACCGGGCCGGAGGCCAGCTCGCAGCGCCCGGCCACGGCGCGCAGGGCGGCCAGTTGGGCCGCGGCGTCGCCCACGGCCTCGTCGTCGACCTGCTGGGAACCGCCGCAGGAGATGGGCTCGCTGTGGCCGACCCCGCGCGGGTCGAAGGCGACGAGGTCGTACCGCTCGCCGAGGTCCGCCAGCGCCTTGGATTCGGCGGCCAGGTCCGCCGTGCCCGCGCCGCCGGGACCGCCGAAGTTCAGCAGCAGCGAGCCGAGGCGCCTGTCCGGCTCGGCGGCGGGGATGCGGGCGAGGGCCACCGTGACCGTGCCCTTGGCGGGGGCGGCGTGGTCGAGCGGGACCTTGAGGGTCCCGCACCGCATCCCGGCGGGCACCGGCCGGTCGGGGCACGCGCCCCACCGGATGCGCTGGGCGTGGAACCGCGCCAGCGGATCGGCCGTGGTGGGGGTGGGGGCCGGGGCGGCGCTGAGCGAGGCCAGCACGAGCGCGGCGCAGGCGGTGGCGACCGTACGGGAGCTGGCGCGGGCGCGGGTACGGGCGCGGGGACGGGGACGGGCGCGGGGACGGGGACGGGGACGGGAATGGTGCACTGCACCTCCTCGTGTGGCCCCCCGGACCGGTCAGGCCACGATAAGTGCCCTCCCGCGTCCCCGCGCGCCCACACCCGCCGCCCGGACCACACCCGCCCGGCCGGCGCCGGGCGGCCACGGACGGCCCCATGCGGCCACGGACGGCCACGCGCAGCCACGGGCTGAGGGCCGCCCAGGCGGGCCCCCGGCCCTCCGGGCGGCCACCGGCCACCGGCCACCGGCCTCAGCCGTCGCGCGGCGTCCGGTACAGCTCCTCGATCTCCCGCTCGTAGTCGCGGGCGATCGCACCGCGCTTGAGCTTCAGGGAGGGGGTCAGGTGGCCGCGCTCCTCCGTGAACTCGCCCGGCAGGAGCGCGAACCGGCGGATCGACTCGGCCCGCGAGACGAGCCGGTTCGCTTCGTCCACCGCCCGCTGGACTTCCGCCCGCAGCTCCTCGCCGTGCACGAGCTCGCGCAGCGGCACGCCCTGCTTCTTGCGCATCTGGCGCCAGTGCAGCAGCCCGTCCGGCTCCAGGGTGATGAGCGCGGTGATGTACGGCCGGTTGTCGCCGACCACCATGCATTGGCCGACCAGGGGGTGGGCCCGCAGCCAGTCCTCCAGCGGGGCGGGGGCCACGTTCTTGCCGCCGGAGGTGATGATCAGGTCCTTCTTGCGGCCGGTGATGGTGAGGTAGCCGTCGGCGTCGAGCTGTCCGATGTCGCCGGTGGCCAGCCAGTTCGCCGCGGCGACGGGCTCGGCGAGGTTCCAGTACCCGGCGAAGACGTGCCGCCCCCACAGCAGCACCTCCCCGTCGTCCGCGATCCGTACGGCCGTGCCCGGCAGCGGCCACCCCACCGTGCCGAGCCGGGGCCGCAGCGGCGGGGTGACGGTGCTGGCGCCGGTGGTCTCCGTCAGCCCGTAGCCCTCGAAGACCTCGATCCCGGCGCCCGTGTAGAAGGCGGCGAGGCGCCGCCCGAGCGGCGATCCGCCGCTCAGGATGTAGCGCACCCGCCCGCCGAGCGCGGCCCGGATCCGCCGGTAGACGAGCGGGTCGTACAGGGCCCGCGCCAGGCGCAGGCCGGGCCCGGGGCTCTTGCCCTCGACCACCTCGCCGTAGCGGCGCGCGATGCGGGCGGCACGGTCGAAGGAGGAGGCCCGGCCCATCCTCTCGGCGGTCGCGCGGGCGGTGTTGTAGACCTTCTCCAGGACGTACGGGATGGCCAGCAGGAAGGTCGGCCGGAAGCCTGCGAGGTCGGCGAGGAGGTCCTCCGTACGGATGCTGGGCGCGTGCCCGAGCTTGACCCGGGCCCGCAGGCAGCCGACGGCCACCATCCGGCCGAAGACGTGGCTGAGCGGCAGGAAGAGCAGGGTGGAGGCCGGGTCCTTGCTGACGGACTTGAAGACGGGGTGGAGCAGCTCGACCGCGTTGTCGACCTCGGCGAAGAAGTTGGCGTGGGTGAGCACGCACCCCTTGGGCTGGCCGGTGGTGCCGGAGGTGTAGACGAGGGTGGCCACGGACTCCGGCGTACGGGCGGCCAGGCGCTCGTGCACGAGGGCGTCGGGGAGGTGTTCGCCGGCCTTGGCCAGGCGGGCCACCGCGCCCGTGTCGAACTCCCACAGGTGCGCCAGCCAGGGCAGACCGACGCGTTCGGCACTGATGAGGCGCGCCTGCGCGGTGTCCTCGACGGCGCAGGCCACGGCGCCCGAGTCCTGGATGATCCAGCGGGCCTGGTGGGCGGAGGAGGTGGGGTAGATCGGGACGGTGACCAGCCCGGCGGCCCATCCGGCGAAGTCCAGCAGGGTCCATTCGTAGGTCGTACGGGCCATGATGGCGAGCCGGTCGCCCTCGCGGAGCCCTTCCGCGATCAGCCCTTTGGCGACGGCGAGCACCTCGGCCGCGAACTCGGCGGCGGTGACGTCCCGCCAGCTCCCGTCCCGCTCCTTGCGCGCGAGCACCGCCTCGCCGGGGGCCTGCCGGGCGTTCTCGAACGGGATCTCCCCGAGCGAGCCCCGCACCGGCGCCCCGACCAGCGCGGGGACCCGTACCTCGCGCACGACGCCGTCGACCACGGTCTTGATGGGCTCGACCGGCTCGACGGGGCTGGCGGCCCGGAGGGCCCTGGCGGGCCTGGCCGACCTGACGGGCTCCACGGAATTCGGCTTGGCGTTCACGGCGCGCGCTCCTCGGTCCGGCGGGAGTTACCG
The DNA here is from genome assembly GCF_053591375.1 of Streptomyces sp. NPDC003034. Classification (NCBI taxonomy): domain Bacteria; kingdom Bacillati; phylum Actinomycetota; class Actinomycetes; order Kitasatosporales; family Streptomycetaceae; genus Streptomyces; species Streptomyces sp. NPDC003034. Next base: position 81,049 of record NZ_JBSFTS010000026.1, on the reverse strand, counting down.
CCGGTAATTTACGCACCGGTAACGGCCCTTGAACACCCCGCGTCCACCCCCGCTTCCACCCCTGCACCCGCCCTTTACACCTCCTCTACGCCTCCCTCCCCTCCCTCCGGGGCGAGCCGGGCCGTACGCCCGCGCCTCGGCGGGGTGGTCCGTCGTAGCATCGGACGGCGCCTCACCTGCAGCGCCTCCGCCTCGACCACGCGCCCGCCCTCCTCGCATTCGAGCAACGGCCGCCGTGGCCGAGGTCTGCGCCCTCGCCTCCGCCGAGTACGGCCTGACCATGCTGTTGAGCGCCGTCACGACACTCGACAACACCGGCTCGCGCGTGGTGCTGTCCCGTACGGGATTCAAGCCCGCCGGAGAGCTGGACCTGGACGGCCGCCCCTGCCTCCGCTTCGTACGGGACCTGCGGGACCTGCGGGACCTGAGCGAAAGGTCCTGAGCCGGGGCGGCGCGGCCGACGACGGGCGGGAACCCCTCCGGGCGACGCGTCAGTTCGGCGCGAGGTCCTGCTTGGGCGATGCGGTGACGATCCAGACGGAACCGGGGACGAGGACACCGCCGGTGGTCTCGAATTCCTTGAGTGCGTCCCGCACTTCGGCACGGACGCGGGCGATGGCCGCCGGGTCGGCATCGCGCAGGTTGTGGCGGGTGGTGCCCATGCCGAAGATGAAGTCGGCGGCGTCCGCGGCGTCGGCACCGAACGTCATGGGAGCCTCGGCCGAGGCGATCTCGATGTCGGTGAAGCCGGCCGCGCCCAGCACGTGGCGGATGCGCGCGGGGTCGAGAAGGGACCCCATGCCCCGTGCCGCGGGGGACGGTTCACGCAAGAACGGCGAGAGCGCGGCCGTCGCACGGGCGTAGGGACCGTCCGGGCCGCCCGGCTGGGGACCGAGGAACGCGAGTCGGCCGTCCGGCGCGAGGGACTGCCGGAGATGAGTGAAAGCCGCGACGTGGTCGGCGAAGAACATGACACCGCCGCGGCTGAGGATGACGTCGAATCCGCCGCCGGGGAACGGATGCACCTGGGCATCGCCCTGTTCGAAGGCGATGTTGCCGATGCCTTCCGCGGTGGCGTCGCGGCGGGCGCGCTCCAGCATGGGTGCGGACAGGTCGATTCCGACGACGGTTCCCTCGCATGCCCACCGTGCGGCGATGAGCGTGGTCTGGCCCGTTCCGCAGCCCACGTCCAGGACCCGGTCACCGGCCTCGATGCCCGCGGCGGCGAATAAGGGTGCGTTGAACGACTCCAGCATCCCGTTGTAGCGCTCGGGGTGTTCGGCCCAATGAGCACCCTCCCAGCCGTTCCATGCCTCTGCCTGCTGACGGTTGACGATGGTGTGCACAGCTCCTCCTCGCGTTTTCACTAGAGTCGACCTCTAGAGTTGGACTCTATACATAGACTCCAGTCATGCGTGAGGTCAAGGGGAAACGGGGCGACAAGGCCCGGGAGACGCGGCGGCGGATCATCGAGGCGGCCGGTGCGCTCTTCGTCGAGCAGGGCTACGGGGCCACCAAACTGCAGGAGATCGCCGACCGGGCGGGCGTGGCGGTGCAGACCATCTACTTCGTCTTCCGGAACAAGCCCTCGCTGCTCAAAGAGCTGGTGGACGTGGCGATCGCGGGCGACGACGACCCCGTGCCGACGATGGACCGGCCGTGGTTCACCGAGGTCACGGCAGCGTCCACCGCCGAGTCGGCACTTGCCGCGCTCGTCACCGGCACCCGCCGGACACTGGAACGTGTCGCGGCCATCAACGAGATGGTCCGCGCCGCGACAGCGACCAACCCGGAGATCCGGGAGTTGTGGCCGGACCGTACCGACCCCCGGTACACGGTGATCTCGACCGCGGCGCAGTCGCTCGCGGGGAAGCCCGGGACCCGCTCGGGGCTCCCTCACGAGGAGGCGGCGGACATCATGTACGCCATCCTCAGCCCGGAGCTCTTCCTGGTCCTGACCCGCGACCGCGCGTGGCCGCCGGACAAGTGGGAGCGATGGGCGTACGACACCCTCCGCTCCCAGTTGTTGGGGCCCTAGCTATGCGGCGGCCGGGTGGGGTGCGGAGCAGTCGCGGCAGTGGCCCGCTTCGGGGGCGCGGAAGGCGCGTTCGCAGCCGTCGCAGGTCTGGAACGGGTCCGGCCGAGTGACCGGAGCGACGGAGGAGGCCGCCGGGAGGTGCGGCGGCATGAGGGACTGGATGCGGTGGCCGATCAGGGCCGCCGGGTGGCGGAGGTCGGCGGGCAGGCTGGCCGACAGGACGCGCCGTACGGCCTCGGGCTCGGCCCCGCGCTCCAGCCAGGCCGATACGCCGGGCGCGAGCCGGTCCACGTCCCGCGCGGAGAGCAGCAGCCGCGGGTCGTCGCCGCGCAGCCGCGCGAGCAGGTCGAGGGCCTCCGGCAGGACGCGCACGGGCGCGGGGTCGGGCGCGGGGTCGGGCGCGGGGTCGGGCGCGGGGTCGGGCGCGGGGTCGGGCGCGGGGTCGGGCGCGGGGTCGGGCGCGGGGTCGGGCTCCGGCTTCCGTACGACTGCGCGCCCTGGCTCTGGCTCCGGTTCCGGTGCCGGTGCCGGTGCCGGCCGCGATACCGGTTCGGCGACGGGGGCGGGCGCGGCCACCGGTACGGCTACGGCGGCCGGTGCGGGCGCGGGCACCGCCGCCGGTACGGCCACGACGGGTGCCGCCACGGCCTCCGGCACCGGCGCGGGCACCGGTACGGGGTGGGGCCGCGGCTTGGGCGGAGCCACCGGCACGTGGCCCGGCCGGTTGTAGGACACCGTACGGGTGACCACGCGCCCGCATGACAGCCGTACGCGGCTGCGCTCCAGGTAGCCGTACGCCTCCAGCTCCCGCAGCGCTGTGGCGATCCGGCCCTCCCCCTCCGGGAACCGCGCGGTCAGCACCTTGATGCCCACGAGGGCGCCGCTGGGCAGCGACTGGATGTAGGTGGCGAGGCCGATCGCGACCAGCGACAACTGCTTGTGCTGGGCGAGGTGGTTGCCGACCACGGTGTAGTGATCCGTGTGCCTGACCTTGACGTGGACGACACCGGATGGGGTGGTCCCGGAGCGAACACGGGACGAGGGGCGCGAGGTCGCGCTAAAGTGCTGAAGAGCCATGGGGAAGCCGCTTACTTCCTACTTGGTCAGGCCCTCGATCGGGATTGCCGTCCCGGCGGGGGCCGTCTCATGTCTGGTGTTGTGGGGCGAGCATATGCCCGGCAACCCTGCGGAAATCCAGCCCAGTTGGCACAGTTCACCCATGTGAGTTACGGGGAGCCGGAGGGGTTGGGTTTGGTTGGGTTGGATTTACCTCACGTACTTTTACGGGGTGATGTCGGGCCCCACCACGTCGCGGCTCCCCACGACCCGGTGGGTCCGAACTCCTCTCGCCCGTACTTCGCGCCTCGGTGTGCGGATCGGAAACGCCACAGCCCCCGCCCGGACGGGGGCGGGGGCTGCGGCGAGTACGGGGAGGCCCGGGGGCGTCAGGCCGGTACGGCGACCGGCTCCGCCTTGGTGGTGGCCGGGGCCGTCTCGTCCAGTGGCGCGGCTGCGCCCTCGCCTCGGCGATTTCGGGAATGCTGCTCGCGACCTTCCGGAGGGGCCGGGTCAACAACGCGATCCGGCACTTCATGTGGCAGAGCAGCCTGACTGACAAAACCGCTCTGGGGCCAATTCGTGGCCCTGCTTCCCGAGCAGCCGGAGTTCCACCCAGACCATCCACGCGGCTGCCACCGTCGGCGCATCAGTGACCGGGTCATCTTCGACAAGATGCTGCGACTGCCGCGCTTCGGCTGTTCTTACGAGGCGATCGCCGACACGACCTGCTCGGTCACCATGATCCGCAGCCGCCGCGACGAGTGGATACGACTCGGCATGTTCGCCCGGCTCAAGCAGATCGACGCCTTCTTCGACCTCGCCGACGCCATCATCACCGTGGGTAGCCTGATCCGGCAGACATGGACAACTCACCGCTGGAACGAACGCCCGAACCGCCGACCATGACCGCACGCCTATCCGCGCAACCTCTAACCTCCCGCTACCCGGCTCCCGCCCCACTCCGGCACGTCCAGCTCCGCCCAGACCACCTTGCACGGCGGCAGGCCCCGGTCCATGCCCCAGCGGTCCGCGATGGCATCCACGAGCACCAGCCCACGCCCGCCCTCCGCGTCCCCGTCCGGGTCGCGGAAACCCGGGACCCGGTCACCACGGGTGTCGACCACCTCGATCCGGAGCACTCCGTCCACCAGGGTGAGCACGAGCCGGAAACCCCGTCCGGGGACCCGGCCGTGCGTCACCGCGTTGGCCGCCAGCTCGGCCACGATGAGCGCGGGCCCTTCCGTCGGCAGGCCCCATGCGGCGATCTTCTCGACCGCGAGCTGCCGTGCCTGACGGGCGCCGCGCGGAGTGGCGGCGAGTTGGACGCCGAATTGGCTTCCGGAGTCGCAGATTTGAGTAGTCACATCACTCAGCGTGGCCTTTCGTGCGTACCGTGAGAAGCGGCAACGCCCGTGCGTCCGGCGTTTGTCCTGTGCTTGTCCGGTGTTGTCCCGCCTGTCCTGAGCGGCCTCCGGGCAGAGGGCGTTCAGACATCGGTAGGTCGGAGGTGGGCGCGCATGAGCGTGGACAGTGACGGTACGGAAGACGCGAGTTGGGACGTCGACCCCGAGGACGAACAGGGAGTCGCGGTCCTGGCCGCGCTGGGCCGCCAGCTCAAGGCGTGGCGAGAGGAGGCGGGGACGCGGGCCGCCGACTTCGGTACGGAGATCGGCTACGGCGAGGACCTCGTCCGCAAGGTCGAGGCGGGCAGGCGGATCCCCCGCCCCGAGTACCTGGACAGGGCGGACGCGGCCCTGAATGCCGGCGGGAAGATCGCCGCGATGAAGGCGGACATGGAGCAGGTCCGCTACCCGAAGAAGGTCCGGAATCTGGCGAAGCTGGAGGGCCGCGCGGTCGAGTTGTCGGCCTACGGAAACCACAACATCCACGGCCTGTTGCAGACCGATGAGTACGCACGGGCACTGTTCGAGATGTGGCAGCCGCCGCATACCGAAGAGGAGGTGGACCGTGGTGTTGCTGCCCGAAGGGCCCGACGGTCGATCTTCGAGCGCTCGCCGGCACCAGCGCTCAACTTCGTCCAGGAAGAGGTGACCCTTCGACGCCGCATCGGGGGCAGAATGGTGATGCGCGGGCAGCTCGAACGCCTGCTGGAGGTGTCTCGGTTGCGGCACGTGACGATCCAGGTCATGCCCACTGACCGCGAAGAGCACGCCGGGATGGGCGGGTTGATCCAGGTGCTGAAGTTCGCGGACGGAACAGCGGTGGGACGCTCCGAAGGAGCGTTCAACGGTCGCCCCGTGTGCGATCCGAGGCAGCTGCGGATACTGGAGCAGTGCCACGCCATGATCCGCTCCCAGGCCCTCACGCCGCGGGAGTCGATTGCATTCATCGAGCAAGTGCTGGGAGAGACATGATCCGCAAGCCAGAGCTGGAGTGGTTCAAGAGCAGCTACAGCGACAGCGGCGACATCAACGACTGTGTCGAGGTGGCCAACACCCCTACCGCGATCCACGTCCGCGACTCCAAGGACCCCCAGATCCCCGCCCTCGCCTTCGCCCCAATGGCCTGGGCAGGCTTCGTGGCGCACACAGGGGGATGACGTACCGCCGCGAGGACGTCGACCTGCCCCAGAGCCAGGCGTGCCGGGGTTCCCATGGCATCATCCGGGCTGAGGCTCTCACGCCCCGCGCGTCACGGGACTTCATCGAGGAACTGCTGGGAGAAACATGATCGACAATCCCGAGCTGGACTGGTTCAAGAGCAGTTACAGCAGCAGCAGCGAGGGTGACGACTGCGTGGAGGTGGCCACCACCCCCGCCACCGTCCACGTCCGCGACTCCAAGGACCCCCAGATCCCCGCCCTCGCCTTCGCCCCAAACGCCTGGGCCGGATTCGTGGCTCAGGCCTCCTCCCTCTGAGCGGACACCACGCCCGCCGCCCGCGCAGGGCAGCCACAACAGGGAGAACCCTCCTCGGCGTGATCACGTGGATCCGCAGGCGAAACCGGAGTAGACACGCCACAGCCCCCGCCCGGACGGGGGCGGGGGCTGCGGCGAGTACGGGGAGGCCCGGGGGCGTCAGGCCGGGACGGCGACCGGCTCCGCCTTGGTGGTGGACGGGGACGTGTCGTCCAGCGGGGAGGCCGAGGCGGAAGCGTAGGCCTTCTTGTCGAGGATACCCTCGCGGGCCGAGACGATGACCGGGACGACCGCCTGACCGGCCACGTTGGTGGCGGTACGGATCATGTCCAGGATCGGGTCGATCGCCATCAGCAGACCCACGCCCTCCAGGGGCAGACCCAAGGTGGACAGCGTCAGGGTCAGCATGACCGTGGCACCCGTCAGGCCGGCCGTGGCGGCCGAACCGACCACCGACACGAAGGCGATGAGCAGGTACTCCTTGATGCCCAGCTGCACGTCGAAGATCTGCGCAATGAAGATCGCGGCGAGCGCCGGGTAGATCGCGGCGCAGCCGTCCATCTTGGTCGTGGCGCCGAAGGGGACGGCGAAGGACGCGTACTCCTTCGGGACGCCGAGGCGCTCGGTGACCTTCTGGGTGACCGGCATCGTGCCGACCGAGGAGCGGGAGACGAAGGCCAGCTGGATGGCGGGCCAGGCGCCCTTGAAGAACTGGACCGGGCTGACCTTGGCGACCGTCGCCAGGAGCAGCGGGTAGACGCCGAACATGACGATCGCGCAACCGATGTAGACGTCCGCCGTGAAGGTCGCGTACTTGCCGATCAGCTCCCAGCCGTACGTGGCGATCGCGGTGCCGATCAGGCCGACGGTGCCGATGGGGGCGAGGCGGATGACCCACCACAGGGCCTTCTGCAGCAGCTCCAGGACGGCTTCGGCGACGTTCAGCACCGGCTGCGCCTTGCTGCCGAGCTGGAGGGCGGCGATACCGGCGACGGCGGCCATGAAGACGATCTGCAGGACGTTCAGCTCGGTGAAGGGCGTGATGACGTCCTTCGGCACGATGCCGGTCAGGAAGTCGATCCAGGAGCCGGTGCGCTTGGGCAGCTTGCCGTCCTGCGGGGTGAGGCCGGTGCCCGAGCCCGGGTTGGTCAGCAGGCCGATCGCGAGGCCGATACCGACCGCGATCAGCGAGGTGATCATGAACCAGAGCAGCGTGCGGGAGGCGAGCCGCGCGGCGTTGTTCACCTTCCGCAGGTTGGTGATGGAGACCAGGATCGCGAAGAAGACCAGCGGGGCGACGGCCAGCTTCAGCAGCTGGACGAAGAGGTCACCGACCTGCTCCAGGGTGGTCTTCAGCCAGCTGACGTCCTGGCTGCGGGCTATCCAGCCGAAGAGCACGCCGAGGACGAGACCGGCGATGATCTGGGCCCAGAAAGGGAAGCGGAAGGAGGCCTTCGCGGGGGCGGGGGCCTGGGGGGTCGCGGACACGGACACTCTCCGGAAGTGGCGCACGGGGGCTGGCGGGACGGTTCTGCGGGGCGGCGATGGTGGTGGCGGTGATCGGTGCGCCAGCCGGAAAAAGGCCGGCCGGGGCCGCTGCTGCATCGGACCGGCGATCAGCACTCGGTGGCAGTCGGTGATCGGCGCTGGCGGTCAACGCGCAGTGCGCGTCACGTGGCACGTGCCGCGTGGTGACGGCGCCCCGAGTGGCGGTGATCAGCGACAGCAGCAACAGGCCGCGGACACACGGCGGCAGAGGTCGACATGCAGGCGCGCCACGAGCGGGACGCTCGTCGTCATCGGGTGCGCGAGTGGGGTCGACATGACCGTCACGCTAACACTTCCCCTTTGAGAATCTCAAAGGGGTTCTTTGAGCCGCGGGCGTTCGCCGCCCCTCGAAGCGGTCCGGGAAACGCCAACGCCCCAGCGCTACGGGCGGTATTCCCGGCGCTGGGGCGGTTGGATGTGTGAGGAAGGCAACTCGGCCGGTCGGGGCGTCAGGAGGTGACGCGCGCGGCGTCGTCGGCCCCGTCCTCCTGGCTGCGGTTCGCGGCGAGCTTCTCCTTCGCACCCGCGACGCGTCCGGCGATCTGCGCCGACATCTCGTCCCGCTGACGGCGCAGGAGTACGAAGGACAGCGGCGCGGACAGCACCAGGGCGAGCAACGCGACCCAGGCGAGGTTGGCATCCCCGAGCCCGGCGGGCACCCAGCCGAGGCGGACCAGCCCCCAGACGGCGAAGAAGCACCCGACGAAGATGCCCAGGCGCATCGCGGTGTATCGGATCGTCGCGCTCGGCTTGAGGGACACGGTGACCCCTTCTCTCTCGTCGTCGTACGGCATCACGTGCCCGTCAAGTGAAGCACGCCGCACGCCGCCCCCCGGCCCTCGGGGTCGTGCGGCAGGCGGCGCGGCGGCCGCACGCGGCGGCCGGCCCCGGCCGTCAGCCCAGTGGCAGCAGCATGGTGATGTCGTCGCGGTCGTCGCCCGGGGCGACGCGGATGGCGTCGGGCACGCGGCCGACCTCCTTGTAGCCGCAGGAGGCGTAGAAGTCCTCCAGGCCGAGCCCGCCCCGGCAGGCGAGGCGGATGGCCTGGATGCCGTCCATCGTGCGGGCGGCGTCGGCGACGGCCTCCATCAGCTCGCGGCCGTACCCCTTGCCCTGATCGGCCGGATGGACCATCACCGTGTACGCCCACACCCAGTGGAGCTGGAGCCGGTGCGTGTTGAGGGCGAGGAACGCGGCGGCCGCCACCCGGCCGCCCGCCTCCCGCCCGACGACCAGGCGGCGCCGGCCCTCGGCCATCGCGGCGAGGTGCGCCAGCAACTCGGGGCGGATGTCGTCGGCGGTCACGGGCGGGACGAAGCCGACCGCGCCGCCCGCGTTGGAGACATCGGTCCAGAGGTCCGTGATGCCGTCGCGCAGGGCGGGATCGATGACCGGGTCGAAGGTGAAGGTAAGGGCCATTCGCGAAGAGTATCTATTACTGCGGCCGGGGTGCCACCAGCGGGTGGGCAGCGCCCGCCGCAGCCGACGGATACGACGGACACGACGGACACGACGGAGCCCCGGTCCGCGTGGGTGGCGGACCGGGGCTCGGCGGCGTACGGCGCGGGTCAGGCGGCGCGGGTCAGGCGTCCGCCCGGACCCGTACAGAATCGCAGCGGACTCGTACCGGACCGCAGGTCAGACCCACAGGTCAGACCCGTAGGCCGGAGCCGCAGGCAAGACCCGTAGGCCAGAGCCGCAGGTCGGACCGGCCTCAGACCCGCATCGCCTGCGGGGTCTCGCGCAGGTCCGCGTCCGGGCCCGGGTACTCGCGGATGATCTCGTAGCGCGTGTTGCGCTCGACGGGGCGGAAGCCCGCGTCGCGGATCAGCTCCAGCAGATCCTCACGGCCCAGCTTGTTCGGGGTGCCGTAGTTGTCCGCGTCGTGCGTGATCTTGTACTCCACGACCGAGCCGTCCATGTCGTCCGCGCCGTGCTGCAGCGCGAGCTGGGCGGTCTGCACGCCGTGCATCACCCAGAACACCTTGACGTGCGGCACGTTGTCGAAGAGCAGCCGCGAGACCGCGAAGGTCTTCAGGGCCTCGGCGCCCGTCGCCATCGTCGTCCGCGCCTGGAGCTTGTTGCGGACCTTGCCGTCCTGCATGTCCACGAAGTCGTGCTGGTAGCGCAGCGGGATGAAGACCTGGAAACCGCCGGTCTCGTCCTGGAGCTCCCGCAGCCGCAGTACGTGGTCCACGCGGTGGCGCGGCTCCTCGATGTGCCCGTACAGCATCGTCGAGGGGGTCTTGAGGCCCTTCGAGTGTGCGAGCCGGTGGATGCGCGACCAGTCTTCCCAGTGGGTGCGGTGGTCCACGATGTGCTGGCGGACCTCCCAGTCGAAGATCTCCGCGCCGCCGCCCGTGAGCGACTCAAGGCCCGCCTCGATCAGCTCGTCCAGGATGTCGGAGGCCGACATGCCGGAGATCGTCTCGAAGTGGTGGATCTCCGTCGCCGTGAACGCCTTCAGCGAGACGTTCGGCAGCGCCTTCTTCAGCTCCGAGAGCGAGCGCGGGTAGTAGCGCCACGGCAGGTTCGGGTGCAGGCCGTTGACGATGTGCAGCTCGGTGAGGTTCTCGTTCTCCATGGCCTTGGCCAGGCGGACGGCCTCCTCGATGCGCATCGTGTACGCGTCCTTCTCGCCCGGCTTGCGCTGGAACGAGCAGTACGCGCACGAGGCGGTGCACACGTTGGTCATGTTGAGGTGGCGGTTGACGTTGAAGTGGACGACGTCGCCGTTCTTGCGCGTGCGCACCTCGTGGGCGAGGCCGCCCAGCCAGGCCAGGTCGTCGGACTCGTAGAGGGCGATACCGTCCTCCCGGGTCAGCCGCTCGCCGGAGCGGACCTTCTCCTCCAGCTCACGCTTGAGCCCAGCGTCCACCGGTCTCCTCCTCATTCGTCCCGCCTCGGCCGGCCGCCTGCCTGCCGCCGGCCGTCTACCGCCCTTGTCCAACCCGACCCACCGTACTCTCAGGACTCCTCGGGCAGATCCCCGACCCGGTTCTCCCACTTCGTGGAGAGGACGATCGTGGTGCGGGTGCGCGAAACGCCCTTGGTGCCGGAGAGCCGACGGATGATCTTCTCCAGGCCGTCCACGTCGCTGGCGCGCACCTTCAGCATGAAGGAGTCGTCACCGGCGATGAACCAGCAGTCCTCGATCTCCGCGAGGTCGCGCAGCCGCCGGGCCACGTCCTCGTGGTCCGCCGCGTCGGAGAGGGAGATGCCGATCAGCGCCGTGACGCCGAGGCCGAGCGAGGCCGCGTCCACGGTCGCGCGGTAGCCGGTGATGACACCGGCCGACTCCAGACGGTTGATCCGGTCGGTGACGCTGGGGCCGGAGAGGCCCACGAGACGGCCCAGCTCCGCGTACGAGGCACGACCGTTTTCCCGGAGTGCCTGGATGAGCTGCCTGTCCACCGTGTCCATTTACGTGGAGCCTTCCATTATTCGGTGATCCTGCAAGTCTAGGTATAGAATCTAAGGCACACAGGGTCAACACCCTGTGAAATCTTTCAGCAGATCAATGACGATCTTCAGGAGTGGTTCACCGTGTACACGATCGAGATGGCCTACGCACACATGCGACAGCTCCAGGAGCTGGCCAACCGATCCCGTGCCCACCAGCCGACCGCCGCGCACCGCGTGGACGAGACCCGCAAGCCGCGCACCGCCCGCAAGCGCTAGCCACCGCCGCTCGCCGCGTCGGGCCCGCCCGCCGCGTCGGACCCGCTCGCCGTGTCGGCCGCGCCCGCCCGGTCCGGCCCGCCCGTCTCCTGGACGGGGCGGGAGGCGCCGAGCTCGCCCTCCCAACGGCGGTACAGCCGGTGCGGCACCCCTGCCGCGTCCAGCACCCGCCCCGCGACGAAGTCCACCAGATCCTGGATGTGCGTCGCACCCGCGTAGAACGCCGGCGAGGCGGGCAGCACGATCGCGCCCGCCTCGTCCAGCGACACCAGGTGCTTCAGCGTCTGACCGCTCAGCGGGGTCTCCCGCACCGCGACCACCAGCCGGCGCCGCTCCTTGAGCGTCACACTCGCCACGCGCTGGAGCAGGTCCTTCGACAGCCCGAGCGCCACGCCCGCCACGCAGGCCGTGGACGCGGGCACGATGAGCATCCCCTTGACGGAGTACGAGCCCGAGCTCGGACCGGCCGCCAGGTCCCCGGCGCCCCAGTAGCGGACGTCGCCCACGGGCGGTGCGAAGGTCCCCGGCTTGCCGTCGGCGCCACGGCTCAGCCACTCGGCCAGGTCCTCGCGCCAGTGGGCGTCGCGGAAGGCGATGCCGGTCTCGTCCAGCAGGGTCAGCCGCGAAGCCCGGCTGACCACCAGGTCCACACTCTCCCCCGCCGCGAGCAGTCCGCGGAGCACCGCCGCCGCGTACGGCGTCCCGGACGCTCCGGAAACCCCGACCACCCACGGGGTGCGATTGCGCTGAGTCATGCCACCGAGACTATCCGGCCACCACGGGCGGGCACTCGCCAAGGTGTCCCGACGTTGGAGGGGTAAGGGTGTGACGAGGGGGCGACGATGAGCGCGATGCGGGGACCGGGGATGGACGGACCGGGCATGCGGGGACAGGGACCGGGATACGAACCGGGACAGGGGCCGGGAGGACGGGCGTGGACGCAGGCCGCCCGGGCCAGGGCGGCCGGACTGCTCATGGTGGGCTGGGTGACCCTGCTGTGGCTGGTCGAGCTGGTCGATCTGGCCACCGGCCATGCGCTGGACGGGTACGGGATCGTCCCCCGCGAGACGGAGGGGCTGACCGGGATACCGCTGGCACCCTTCCTCCACTTCGGCTTCGACCACGTGGCGTCGAACACCGTTCCGCTGCTGGTGCTCGGCTTCGTGGCCGCCCTCAGCGGGATACGACGCTTCCTGGCCGTCTGCGCCGCCGTCGTCGTCGTGGACGGGCTCGGCGTCTGGCTGGTGTCCCCGTCCCACAGCGTCACCGCGGGCGCGTCGGGTCTGATCTTCGGCCTCTTCGGCTATCTGCTGGTCCGCGGCTTCGTCGAGCGGCGGCCGCTGGGCGTGGCGGTCGGCATGCTCATCGCCGCCTTCTGGGGCACGACCTTCCTGGCCGGCGTCATGCCCACCGATTCCACCGTCAGCTGGCAGGGCCACCTCTTCGGGCTCATAGCGGGCGTGGGCACGGCCCTCCTCCTGCGCCGGCCGGGCCGGGCGGGCCCCGCGGGGGCGCGGGGCGCCCTTACGGCCTGAGGCCCCGCACCAGCAGGTCGGCCAGGGCGAAGAGGAAGAGTCCGATCCCGATCGCGCCGTTGACCGTGAAGAAGGCGCGGTTCAGCCGGGACAGGTCGTGCGGCTTCACGATGGTGTGCTCGTAGACGAAGGCTCCGGCGACGACCGCCAGACCCGCCCAGAAGAGCGCGCCCGCGTCCGTGGCCAGGGCGTACCAGGCCAGCAGTCCGGTGGTGACCACGTGCGCGGCGCGGGCTCCCCACAGGGCGGCCGGGACGCCGAAGCGGGCGGGGACGGACTTGACGCCCTCCACGCGGTCCGCGGCGACGTCCTGGCAGGCGAAGATCAGGTCGAAGCCGCCGATCCACACGCCCACCGCGAGGCCGAGCACCACCGCGTCCCAGGACCACGCACCGGTGACCGCCAGCCAGGCGCCGACCGGGCCCATCGCCTGGGCGAGGCCGAGGATGGCGTGCGGGAAATCGGTGAAGCGCTTGCCGTACGGGTACACCACCATCGGGATCACCGCGATGGGCGCCAGCATCAGGCAGAGCGGGTTCAGCAGCGCCGCCGAGCCGAGGAAGACGGCGAGCGCGACCCCGGCCCCCGTCCAGGCGGTGCGGACGGACACCGCGCCGGTGACCAGCTCGCGGCCGGCCGTGCGGGGGTTCCGGGCGTCGATCTCGCGGTCGATGATGCGGTTGGCGGCCATCGCGAAGGTCCGCAGCCCCACCATGCAGACGGTGACGAGCAGCAGCTCGACCCAGTGCGCGCTCCGGTCGAGCTGGAACATGGCGGTGAGGGCGGCGATGTAGGCGAAGGGCAGCGCGAAGACCGAGTGCTCGATCATCACGAGCCGCAGGAAGGCCTTGACCTTGCCGCTGGCCTGCGGCGCCGGCGCTGATCCACCAGGCCCGGGGCCGGGCCCGGATCCAGCTCCCGGCCCCGGCCCGGAGCCATGCCCCGGCCCCGGCCCGGTCACGCCGTCGGCGGTGGTCATCATGCGAGGCTCCCGCGGAACTCTTCGAGGTCGGCCACGAGCTCGGCGGTGGGCACGGGTCCGGTCCGCAGTGACACGGGCTCCTGCTCCTGCGCGCCGGCGTCCTCCTGCGGGGTGACCCGCGCGGTGAAGGCGTAGGCGTCCGCGCCGGTCGGGCGGGCGTCGAGGCGCAGCACCTCGCCGGCCTCGACCGTGAACGGGCCGCCCGTGGCGAGCGCGGCCAGCAGTCGCTCGGCGAAGTCGTCGGCCTCCGCGTCACGCAGGCCGGGCAGCTCGAAACCGCCGCCCTCGCCGTCCTGCCGGTCCCACAGCACACTCCAGACGTTCCCCGGGCCGGCGAACTCCTCGGGCGAGACGCCCGCCTGCTCGGCGGCCGCCCGGACGCCCGGGTCCGCCAAGTCGAGCTCCGGGCGCACCAGAGCCACGTACGTATCGCCGCCGAGGAACAGGGCCGGGCCGCCCACGGCGGGGCTCACAGGCCGTACTCCTTCCAGCGCCGGTCCACCAGGGCCGCCGTCGCCGGATCGGACTCGACCATGTCGGGCCAGCCGCCGTCGCGGGTGTAGCCCTCCTCGGGCAGCTTCTTCGTGGCGTCGATGCCCGCCTTGCCGCCCCAGAACTGCTGGTAGGAGGCATGGTCCAGGTGGTCGACCGGGCCCTCGACCACGGTGAGGTCGCGGGAGTAGTCCGTATTGCCCAGGGCCCGCCAGGAGACCTCGTGCAGATCGTGGACGTCGCAGTCGGAGTCCACCACGATGATCAGCTTGGTCAGCGACATCATGTGCGCGCCCCAGATGGCGTGCATGACCTTCTGGGCGTGCTTCGGGTACTTCTTGTCGATGGAGACGATCGCGCAGTTGTGGAAGCCGCCCGACTCCGGCAGGTGGTAGTCCACGATGTCCGGCACGATGATCTTCAGCAGCGGGAGGAAGAAACGCTCCGTCGCCCGGCCCAGCGGACCGTCCTCGGTCGGCGGCCGGCCGACCACGATCGACTGGAGCAGCGGGCGCTTGCGCATCGTCACGCAGTCGATCGTCAGCGCCGGGAAGGGTTCCTGCGGGGTGTAGAAGCCGGTGTGGTCGCCGAAGGGACCCTCCGGCAGCATCTCGCCCGGCTCCAGCCAGCCTTCGATCACGACCTCGGCATGGGCGGGCACCTGGAGCGGCACGGTCTTGCAGTCCACCATCTCGATCCGCTTGCCCGCCACGAAGCCGGCGAAGAGGTACTCGTCGATGTCACCCGGCAGCGGCGCGGTGGACGCGTACGTGACGGCGGGCGGGCAGCCGAAGGCGATGGCGACCGGCAGCCGCTCGCCGCGCTTGGCGGCGACCGCGTAGTGGTTGCGGCTGTCCTTGTGGATCTGCCAGTGCATGCCGATGGTGCGCTTGTCGTGGCGCTGGAGGCGGTAGAGGCCGAGGTTGCGGACGCCGGTCTCGGGGTGCTTCGTGTGTGTCAGGCCGAGGTTGAAGAAGGACCCGCCGTCCTTGGGCCAGGTGAAGAGGGCCGGCAGCCGGTCCAGGTCGACGTCGTCGCCGGTGAGGACGACCTCGTGGACCGGGGCGTCGCCCTTGATCTTCTTCGGCGGCACGTGGACCATCGAGCCGAGCTTGCCGAAGGCCTCGCGGACGCCGATGAATCCCTGCGGCAGCTCCGGCTTCAGCAGGCCGCCGATCTTCTCGCTGATCTCGCCGTACGACTTGAGGCCGAGGGCCTTCAGGAGGCGGCGGTCGGTCCCGAAGACGTTCATGGCCAGCGGCATCGCCGAGCCCTTGACGTTCTCGAAGAGGAGCGCGGGCCCGCCCGCCTTGTTCACTCTGTCGACGATCTCCCCGATCTCCAGGTACGGGTCGACTTCGGCCTTGATGCGCTTGAGGTCGCCCTCCCGCTCCAGAGCCCGGAGCAGCGAGCGGAGATCGTCGTAAGCCATAGGGGTCAGTATCCGTCACCTACTACCCTGGAAGCGTCACCGGGGCCCGAGGCGGGCCCGCCGCCACTGCCTGGGAGTCGGTCTCGCACCGTGTTGCGCTATCTGCCCATCCTGCTGATCCTCGCGCTCACCATCTACGCCGCCATCGACTGCCTGAACACACCTGAGGAAGAGGTCAAGCACCTTCCCAAGGCCGCCTGGGTGCTGCTGATCCTGCTCTTCTCGATCGTCGGACCGCTGCTCTGGCTGTTCGCGGGCAAGAAGCGGACCGCGGTCGGCGGCGGTGGGGCGGAGAGCGGCTTCGGGGGCTTCGGCGGCGGCCGGGCGCGCCGGACGCAGTGGGTGGCGCCCGACGACAACCCGGAGTTCCTGAAGTCCCTGCGGGACGAGCGCGACCAGCGGGACCAGCGCGACCGGCGGGCGAAGAGGGACCTGGACGCGAAGAACGGCCAGGAGCCGGGCAGCGACCCGCGCAAGAACCTGGACGAGGATCGCGACAAGGATCCCGACAAGGACCCGGGCAAGGACCCGGGCAAGGGCGACACCCCCTGAGGGACTGGGAGCCCGGGAAGCGAGCCGGGGGCGGCCGCCGGTGGTGGTGATCTACGCGGTGGCGAGGGACGCGTACGAGGCGCGCAGCTGCGACCGGCGGTCGGGCGTCCGGGCGGCCCGGTCCGCCGGGCGCCCCGCCATCGCGGAGTCCAGCAGCTCGAAGCGCTCGTGCCAGTCGGCCAGGCAGTCGAGGAGCTGGGACCGGGCCTCGCCGCCCTCGCCGAAAGTGTGCTCGTTCACGAAGCGGATGACCGTCGAGTCGGTGCCCACCGGTTCCAGGTGGAAGCGCATCCGGCCGTACTCGCTCACCGTGTACTCCACGATCCGCTCGATGTCCCAAGCGGTGACGTGCCCCGTCAGCGCCGCCGCGCTGTCCGGCAGGCGCAGCGTGACCGCCCCGCCGAGCCGGCGCTCCAGTACCTCTGCCTCGCCCAGCCAGTCCCGCAGCCCCTCCGGCGTGGTCAGGGCGGGCCACAGGGCCTCGTAGGCGTATGGCAGGTGTGGTTCGAAATGCACGCGCCAGCGGCCTTCGCCGCGGCTCTCGCTGGTGCCATGGCTCACAGGAGACATGACACCAGCGTCCCACTCCTGCCGGTCGGACGCCCGGGTACGGACTATCGGACGCCCGGGGATCAGACGCCGGAGTAGGAGTGCAGGCCGTTGAGGACCATGTTCACGCCGTAGTAGTTCCAGATCCAGCAGGCGAAGGCGAAGAGCGAGAGGTACGCGGCCTTGCGGCCCTTCCAGCCGGCCGTGGCCCGGGCGTGGAGGTAGCAGGCGTACGCCACCCAGGTCACGAAGGACCAGACCTCCTTGGGGTCCCAGCCCCAGTAACGGCCCCAGGCGTCGCCCGCCCAGATCGCGCCCGCGATGATCGTGAAGGTCCACAGCGGGAAGACGGCCGCGTTGATGCGGTAGGCGAACTTGTCGAGCGAGGCGGCCGAGGGCAGCCGCTCCATCACCGACGTACGGAACCGGCTCGGCTTGCGGCCCGCCTCGACGTGGCTCTCGTAGGCGTCCCGGAACAGGTACAGGACCGTGCCGGCCGCGCCGATGTAGAAGACGGCGCCGCAGAAGATCGCGGTGGAGACGTGGATGTACAGCCAGTACGAGTCCAGGGCGGGAACGAGCTGGTCACTGGCGGTGTAGAGCACCTTGACCGCGATGCCGAGGTCGAGCAGCACACTCGTGACCAGGATCAGGCCGAGCCAGCGGACGTTCTTCTTCAGGAGCAGCAGCACCAGGTACGTGCCGACGGCCACCGTGGAGAAGGTGATCGAGAACTCGTACATGTTGCCCCAGGGGGCCCGCTTCACCGACATCGCGCGGGCGACGACGCCGGCCGCCTCGACGAGGAAGCCGAGGGCGGTCAGCGAGACGGCGATCCGCCCGTACATGTCGCCCTGCACGGTGCCGCCGGCCGCGCCCGGGCCGTCCGGCACGTCGCGGGTGCCGGTGGCGGAGCGCGTCACGACCTGCGGCTTGTCGAGGACGACGGTGCCCCCGGCCGTGGCGCCCTTGACGCCCTGGCCTCGGACCCGCACGGCCGGAGCGCCCGCCGGGGCGGCGGTCGCGGTCAGCGCGGCGGCCGTACGGCCCACCTTGCTGCGGCTTCCGAAGACCCACTCGGCGATGTGCGCGAGGAAGGCGAGCGTGTAGACCGCCATCGAGGAATAGATCAGGTAGTTGCTGATCTCAGCCAGATTCTCGTTGGCTGCGGCTGCGAGCGGCGTCATCCGCGCTCTCCTTCTTCGGCTTCTTCTGGTGCTTCGGGTGCGTCGGGCTCTTCGGTTTCTTGGGGTGCTTGGGGTGCTTGGGGATCTACGGGTTCTGCGACTTGCACGGGCTCAGGCGCCGGCGGGGCCGAGGGCGCCTGCTCGTGCAGTGCGGCGGCGAGCACCGCCAGCTCCTCCGGCAGCCGGGCGGACTCGCTGCGGCCGAGGCCCGCCATCTCCACGACGGTGACCCCGTCCTTGCCCGTCACCGCGCGGACCCAGATGCGGCGGCGCTGGATGAACAGCGACGCGGCCAGGCCCGCGATGGCGGTGATCGCGCCCGCGAGGGCGAGGCCGTTGCCGGGCTGCTGGGACACCTGGAAGGTGGCCCACCGCTCGATGCCCTCGAACTTCACCGTGCCCGCGCCGTCCGGCAGCGTCATCGTCTCGCCGGGCAGCATCTTCTGCTTGAAGAGCGCGCCGTCGGCGTC
Organism: Streptomyces sp. NPDC003034; assembly: GCF_053591375.1. Classification (NCBI taxonomy): domain Bacteria; kingdom Bacillati; phylum Actinomycetota; class Actinomycetes; order Kitasatosporales; family Streptomycetaceae; genus Streptomyces; species Streptomyces sp. NPDC003034. The sequence goes on along the minus strand of NZ_JBSFTS010000026.1, from coordinate 62,645 downwards.
CTTGAACTCCTGCATCTTGGAGGTGTTCAGCTGGTACACGTTCTGCGGGAGACCCGCGTCCACGCCCAGGCTGCCGTGGTAGGCGCTGAGGGCGAGGACCGGGAAGTCCAGCGCCGGGAACTGCGAGAGCATCGTGCCCTTGCCCTCGCCGGCGAAGGTCGGGACGAACATGGCGTTGAAGCCGAGCTGTTCCTTTTCGCCGTTCTTGTTCCGGTAGCCGTCCGGCACCTTGACGGCGCCCGACGAGCTGAGGTTGGAGTCGAAGGGGAGCATCGGCACGGCGTCCTTGTAGACCACCTTGCCGGTGGGGTCGGTCACCGAGATGACCGGCGCGTAGCCGTGGCCGAGGAGGTAGATCTTGGAGCCGTCGACTTCGAGGGGCTCGTTGACCTCGATCTCGGCCTGCTTGGGCGCCCCGTGCGCGCCCTGGCTGTAGGTGACGTACGCCTTGAAATCGCGCGGGGTGCCCTTCTGCGGGCCCGTCTTCTCGTACGTCGCGTCGAACTTGTCGAGCGTGAAGGAGAAGGGCGGCAGGTCGTCGGAGTCGAAGAGGCTGCCGGATTTGAAGTCGTCGTACTGGGTGAGGGTGTTCGAGAAGCCCTTGCCGCGCAGGACGAGTTTGCCGCCCTCGGACTTGAAGAGCTGGCCGGTGGCGAAGGCCACCAGCAACACGATCAGGGCGATGTGGAAGGCCAGGTTCCCGGCCTCGCGCAGATAGCCCTTCTCGGCGGCGACGGCGCCGCCGCCCGCGTTACTGGCCGCGCTCGTGCCCGCGTTACTGGCCGCGTTCTCAGCCGCGTTCGTGTCCCCGCCCGCGGCCGTCTCCGTACGGAAGCGGCGCCCGGCGAGGAGGGTCCGCGCGTACGAGAGGACCTCCTCGGGGGACTTCTCCGTACGCCAGGTCGTGTAGGCGGGGAGCCGGTCCAGCCGCTTGGGGGCGCCGGGCGGACGGCCGGTGAGCTGACCGATGAACTGCCAGGTGCGGGGCACGATGCAGCCGATGAGCGAGACGAACAGCAGGATGTAGATGGCGGAGAACCACACCGAGCTGTAGACGTCGAAGAGCTGGAGCTTCTCGGCGGCGGGGACCCAGAAGGCGTGGGTCCGCTTCCATTCCTCGACCTTCATCGCGTCGACCTGGGTCTGCGGGATGAGGGAGCCGGGGATGGAGCCCAGGGACAGCAGGAAGAGCAGGATCAGCGCCACCCGCATGGAGGTGAGCTGCCGCCAGAACCAGCGGACCCATCCGGTCACGCCGATGCCGACGGCCGGGCCGGTGGGGCCGTCCTCAAGGGGGGCGGTGGAGAGCTGGGCGCCGGCCTCGCCGAGGGCGGGCTCCGCGTCGGACGGGAGCCCCTGCCCGGACGCGGAGGCCTGCCCGGACGCGGGCGCCTGCTCGCGCCCGTGCTCGTGCTCACGCTCGTGGTCGTTCTCGGAGGGGTCCTCGGACGGGTGCGGCGCCTTCGTGGACGCCTTGTCAGTCGTACTCATGTGCGTTAAGTCCTCAGATCCCCACCGTGACGCCTTGGGTCCAGCTCTGCATGTCGCTGACGATGCTGTCCCACAAACCTGTGACGAGCAGCAGACCGGTGAGGACCAGCATGCCGCCACCGATGCGCATCACCCACGCATAGTGCCGCTTCACCCAGCCGAACGCGCCGAGCGCCTTGCGGAAGGCGATCGCCGCGAGGATGAAGGGCAGGCCCAGCCCGAGGCAGTACGCGACGGTCAGCAGCGCCCCCCGGCCCGCGCTCGCCTGGTCGAGGGAGAGCGTGTTGACGGCGGCGAGGGTCGGGCCCATGCAAGGGGTCCAGCCGATGCCGAACAGCGCGCCCAGCACGGGCGCGCCGAGCAGTCCCGTCGTGGGCTTCTTGTGGAAGCGGAACTCCCGCATCGTCAGCCCCGGGATCAGCCCCATGAAGAAGAGCCCCAGGACGATCACCACACCGCCCAGGACCTGGGAGATCACCGCCCGGTTGTCCTGGAGGGTCGCGCCGAAGTAGCCGAAGAGCGCGCCGGTGGAGACGAAGACGGCCGTGAAGCCCGCGATGAACAGGCTGGCACCGGCCAGCATCCGGCCGCGTCGCGCCTCGGCGAGGTCGGCGCCGCTGACGCCGGTCACGTAGGAGAGGTAGCCGGGGACCAGCGGGAGCACGCAGGGCGAGAAGAAGGAGACCAGCCCGGCGAGCACGGAGATCGGCAGGGCCAGCAGCAGCGCGCCGCCCAGGACGGTCGTGTTGACGCCGGTCGCGTTCACGCCGGCCGGGTCGGCGGCGAGGGTGAGCAGCGCGGGGACGGCCGTGGCCGCGGTGACCACGGGGTCACTTCTCCGCGAGGAGCGGGTCGATCATGGAGCGCAGCTGTGCCTCGTTGATCGCGACCAGCGTGCGGGCGGCGATCCGGCCCTCCTTGTCGAGGACGAGCGTGGAGGGGATCGCCTGCGGGTTGAGCGTGCCCTTGGGGAAGCGGAGCATCAGCTTCCCGTCCGGGTCGTAGAGGCTCGGGTAGGTGATCCCGTAGCTCTCCTCGAAGGCGGTCGCGTTCCGCTTGCTGTTGTCGCGGGTGTTGATCCCGACGAAGGCGACCGGCTGGCCGGCGGCCTCCAGCTCCTTGGCGACCTTGGCGAAGTGCGGGGCCTCGGCGCGGCACGGCGGGCACCAGGAGCCCCAGACGTTCAGTACCACGATCTTGCCCTTGAGGGCGGTGGTGTCGAGGCTCCCGCCGTCGACCGTCTCACCGTCGAGCTTCGGCGCCTCGTCGCGCTCCCCGTGGGCGACGGTGGAGATGCCGCCCGGGCCCCTGACGTAGTTGCCGCCGGCGCTACCGGAGGGCTTGCCGCCGTCGTCGGAACCGAGGCAGGACGTCAGGGTCAGGACGCCCGCGACGGTCACCGCGGTCAGCAAGGTGGCGCGGCCGCTGGTCGAGCGGCGGCGACGGGGGGCGCGGCTGAGGCTCATGTGAAAAGTTTCGCATGGGGCTATTTGTGGATCTACCGCACCCCCCGGCGAGGAGCTGAGGCACTGGTCAGGCGCCAAAGGCCTTGGACTTGCCCTTCACCGGCTTCGCCCCGGCCAGCAGGTGCGCCGGGACGAGGTCCCGGGCCGGCTCGCTGTAGCCCACCGACACCAGCTTGTCGCCCTGGTACGTGAAGGAGGTCATCGAGGCCAGCGTGCACTGGCGGCGGCGCGGGTCGTGCCACAGCCGCCGCTTCTCCGCGAAGCTGCGCACGATCCAGATGGGCAGCTGGTGGCTGACCGCCACCGCCTCGTGGCCGCGCGCCGCGTCGCGCGCCGCCTCCAGCGCGCTCATCATCCGGACCACCTGCTCGACGTACGGCTCGCCCCAGGACGGCTTGAACGGGTTCGTCAGGTGCTTCCAGTTGCCCGGCCTGCGCAGCGCGCCGTCACCGACGCCGAAGGTCTTGCCCTCGAAGACGTTCTGCGCCTCCAGCAGCCGCGCGTCGGTGGCCACGTCCAGGCCGTGGCCCTTGGCGATCGGCGCCGCCGTCTCCTGCGCCCGCTCCAGCGGGGAGGAAACGACGTAGGTGATGTCCCGGCCCTCCAGGTGTTCGGCGACCCGGTCGGCCATCTGCCGGCCCAGCTCGGAGAGGTGGTAGCCCTCGCGGCGGCCGTACAGGACGCCGTCCGGGTTGTGCACCTCGCCGTGGCGCACGAGGTGCACGACGGTGATGCCGGGCGTGGCGCCGGGCCGGATGCCGGGTTCGGCATCGGGCGTGGCGTCGGAGGGGATCCCGGGCGGGATCCCGGGCAGGGCGTCGTTGCTCATGAGGTGCTCTCCGCGGTGGCCTCGGCGGCCGCGCGCGCCGCCGCCGGCAGGGCCGCCGCGATGCGCTCGATCGCCCGCTCGTCGTGGGCGGTGGACACGAACCAGGACTCGAAGGCGGACGGCGGCAGGTAGACGCCCTGCGCCAGCATCGAGTGGAAGAAGCCGTTGAAGCGGAAGCTTTCCTGCTTCTTGGCGTCGTCGTAGTTGCGCACCTCGTCCTCGGTGAAGAAGACGGAGAACATGTTGGACGCGGTCTGGAGGCGGTGCGCGACGCCTTCCTTGCGCAGCGCCCCGCTGACCAGGCTCTGGATCTCGGCCGACACGGCGTCGACCTTGTCGTACGCGGCCTCGTCGAGCAGGTGCAGCTGCGCGAGGCCCGCGGCGGTGGCGATCGGGTTCCCGGACAGCGTGCCGGCCTGGTAGACGGGCCCGGCGGGGGCCAGGTACCCCATGACGTCCGCGCGGCCGCCGAACGCCGCGGCCGGGAAGCCGCCGCCCATGACCTTGCCGAAGGTCATGAGGTCCGGCCTGACCCCGTCGACGCCGTACCAGCCGGCGCGGCTCGTACGGAAGCCCGTCATCACCTCGTCGGAGATGTACAGGGCGCCGTTTTCGCGGCAGAGGTCCGCGAGACCCTGGTTGAAGCCCTCGGCGGGCGTGACCACGCCCATGTTGCCGGGCGCCGCCTCGGTGATCACGCAGGCGATCTCGCCGGGGTGCGCGGCGAAGGCCGCCCGTACCGCTTCGAGGTCGTTGTACGGCAGGACGATCGTGTCGGCGGCCTGCGCTCCGGTCACACCGGGCGTGTCCGGCAGGGCGAAGGTCGCGAGCCCGGAGCCGGCGGCGGCCAGCAGCGCGTCCACGTGGCCGTGGTAGCAGCCGGCGAACTTCACCACCTTGGCGCGGCCCGTGAAGCCCCGCGCCAGCCGGATCGCGGACATGGTCGCCTCCGTGCCGGAGGACACCAGGCGCACCTGCTCGACGGGCTCGATGCGGGCGACGATCTCCTCGGCGAGGGCCACCTCGCCCTCGCCGGGCGTACCGAAGGAGGTGCCGCGGGCGACGGCCGCCTGGACGGCCTGGATGACGGCGGGGTGGGAGTGGCCGAGGATCATCGGCCCCCACGAACACACGAGGTCGACGTACTCCCGGCCGTCGGCGTCGGTGAGGTACGGACCGGTGCCGGACACCATGAACCGGGGCGTACCGCCCACGGCACGGAACGCGCGGACCGGAGAGTTCACGCCGCCGGGGGTCACGAGGGAGGCGCGCTCGAAGAGCGTCTGCGAAACTGGGGCTTCATACGGGTACGGGTAGCTCACACCAGCCATGGTCTCAGAGGCCGCGACTGACTGGCGGACTGGCGTTTCACCGCGCCGCCGCGGGGGAGGTCACTGCCATGATGATCAGGCTGCGTGGCGGGGGCCGCGTGGCCGGGGCGGGCAAGACCAGTCGGGTGGAGATATGCAGCGCGGTGGTGGAGCGGGTGAGGGTACGGACGGGCTCGACCCGCAGCGCGCCCGCGAGTCCCGCCGCCGTGGCAAGCACCGCCGCCGCGCCGCCGAGGCCGCCGACGCGGTCCCGGCTCCGACGCAGCCGCTGGACGGCCTCCTCCCCAAGGGTCGCGGCATGGGAGTGACGTACAAGTACTTCGGCGCCCCGGACGGCGCGACGGCCGCCCGCGTCCCGGTGACGATGCGGCCGGAGGAGCTGGGCGGCGACGAACTGGGCATGGGCGGCCTGTTCACCAAGATCAAGCCGGAGACGGTGGCCGCGATGGTCCTGACCGGCATCGAGGGCATACCCCTCCACAAGGTGCCCCCGCTGGAACTGGTCGTGCTGCACCCCGACTACGCGGTGGTCAAACTCCCCATGACGGTGGTCGACCCGCTCCGCGGCGTCGGCGAGGAATCGGTCGGCGCGGCCGCCTTCATCTGGTCCACGGTCCCGGACCGCGGCGGCCCCCGCGACGCCTTCAACGTCTACCAGCTGCTCCACGAATGGCAAGATTTCAGCCACAGACTGCACGAAGCCGGGCACCAGCCCTACTGCCTGGTCTGGCCCTGACCGCGTCACCCCGGCCTCCGTGCCTCCATGCCTCCATGCCTCCATGCCCGAATCGTCACGCGTCCGAGAGCCGGGAGACCGCGAGGGCCTCGGCGCCCATGCGGTCCGTGGTGTCGGGGGACCCGCCGAGCCGGTGGAGGAGCCTCCAACGGCCGTCGGGCAGCGCGGCCGCGAAGACCGACGCTCCTTCGGTGGCGCCGTTGTGCCAGGTCACGGCGCCGGTCTTCCTCCAGGTCGGGGCCGGCGGCCCGAGGAGCTTGTCCACGAGCAGCCCCGTCAGGACTCGGGCGGCGGCCCGGGGAGTGGCCCAGAGACCGCCCGCGGGCAGGATGGCGCCGTCCATGGTCCAGGGCTTGCGCGGGCGGTTGAGCAGGCTGGTCGTCGCGAGCAGGCGTTGCTCCGCCGGGGGATGCGCCGTCATCTCGTGAATGTCGAGGGGTTCGAGGACGTAGTGCCGCGCGAGCTCCTCGTACGGAATCCCGGCAGCGACCGACAGCGCCGAACCGAGCAGCGCGTAGCCGAGGTTGGAGTACTCCTCGGTGGCGCCGGGCGGAGCCGTGGCCATCTCGCCGAGACCGGCGAGCAGCGCGGCCAGGGCTGCCTGGTCGAAACCGCGGTACGGGTTGCTGCGCGGCAGGCCCGGGGGCTGGCGGGGCAGGCCGGAGGTGTGGTCCGCCAGGTGTAACAGGGTGATGCCGCTGCCGGGCGGTGTGTCGAGCCAGCGATCGATGGGATCGTCCACGCCCAGGACGCCGGCCTCGGCCATGCGCATGAGTGCGGTGCCGGTGACGACTTTGGTCAGCGATCCGATCTGGACGTAGCCGGCGGCGCTGTGGCCGTGGGTGACACGGGGTTCGATCTCGTTGCCGAGGAGGCAACTGGGCGTCCGGAACACGGAAGGCCCCTTTCAGGTAGTTCGTGCGCGTAGTCCGTACGCGTACGGAATACACGTGGTGGTTGATACGCCACGTTCGTACGCCGCCGCCCCCGGTCGCGGGTACAGAGGCGCGGGCGGTGGGGGTCAGAGGCGGTGGACCGTGTGGAGGCGGGTGGCGTACGTGCCCGTTCCGTCCAGGACCGAGGCACCCGACATGTCCCCCATCGTCGGCCCGTGCGAGCTCTTGCGGCTGGACACGAAGCGGCGCCGGCCGTCAGCGTCCGGGCCGAGGTAGATGCCGACGTGGTCGACCGCGTAGTCGTCCGGGTCGGTCACCGACTCCTCCGCGTCGTTGACGCCGAAGAGGACCAGGTCACCGGGCTGGAGCAGCGCCGCGGCCGGCGGGTGCACACCGTCCGCCGTCTGCCCGATCCGTACCCCCGGCGCGGAGTCCACCATGGCGCCCGACCTGCGCGGCAGCCCCCTCTTCTCCGGGTCCACGTCGCAGAACAGCGGAACGCCCATGTGGTAGCCGTAGACCATCCGTACGTAGCCCGAGCAGTCGAGGTTCCCGGCCAGGCCCTCCTTCTTCCGCTCCAGCGGTTTGTCGGGGAAGAGGGTCCAGTCCCGGTCCATGTAGTCGTGGAAGTCCGCGCCCACCGGCAGGAGCCCCTGGCTGTCCAGTTTCCCGTACCCCGCATCGCCCAGCACCCGCGCGCCCACCGGTGTCCTGCTGCCGCTGCTCACGGCCGGGGCGCCAGGCAGGAACATCGCCGCGTACGAGAGCACGTCGGGGGCCAGTGACCCGGCCCAGCCGCGGACGGTCGCCTCCAGGGCCGGGGTCCAGTTCCCGTCGAAGGGCGCGTCCAGCACCCGTACCCAGTCCCGGTGGGTGACGACGGGCGGCCTGTGCCAAGTGACTTCCCTGACGGCGAAACGCCTGACCGTCAGCGTGATCGGGAAGCTCGTGCAGCCGGGCGAGGCGTAGGCGCGCAGGCCCATCCGGCCGCTGCCGTGGTCGGTGTTGGTGAACTCGGCGGTCCAGGCGGCCGGTTCCGTACCGGCCGAAGGCCAGGCCTTGACCTGGGACCGGGCTCCCGAGCGACGTACCCGGACCGTCCACTCGGTGCCCGCCGCCACGTCGGTGGCGAGGCGTAGCACCCGGTCCGGCGTGGTCAGCAGCTGGTGGGTGGTGCCCGCCTTCACGCTCTCCAGGCGGAGGTCCACCGCGCCCTGGGTGGTGAAAGAGAGCCGGGCCCGGTAGTGGTTGTCGACGGTGTCGAAACCGAAGACGGCGGCGTACGAACAGGCTTCGCCCGAGGGGACCTTGTCGAAGCCGGCCCGGATGTGGAAGTCGACGTCGGCGACCGCCGCATCGGTGAGGGTGGCGTAGCGGCCGGCCGCCGAGTCGGTCAGGCGGATCGTTCCGGCGCCGGGCGTGACCGCGTAGTCGTAACCGGTCTGGGCGCTGTGGGCACCGCCGGTCAGGGTCCAGGAGCCGCCGCCCGGTGCGCTGCCCCAGCCGTGGATCCGCCGGGAGGCGTCGGGGATCGCCGGATCGGGGACGGAGCGGGCGAAGTCGTCGGTGAAGGGCTGCTTGTTCTCCGTGAACGTCCGCTCCGGCCCGGTCAGCAACACGGTCCGGGCGCCCTTGGTGAGCAGCGCCACGCGCTCCTGGCCGCCGGACGTGACCTCCGTACGGTCCGGCGTGCCGGCCGTTCCCGCCGTTCCCGCCGTTCCCGGCAGTACGGTCGCGGTGAGGGCGCCGACTGAGGCACGCGTGGCCGCCGCGATGTCGTACGGGGTACCGGTGAGGGTCATCGAGGAGCGCGGGCCGGTCAGGCTGGCCCCGACGGCCGTCGTCGCCGTCGTGGTGGGCACGGTGGCGGGTGCGGCGGCCGCCCGCGCCGGGGACACGGTCAGGCTGGTCAGCGGAGCGGCAGCCGAAGCGGCCACCGCGGCGAGGAGACTGCGACGGGATGCGTTGCTCATGCGTCACATCATGGTGAGGGCTCGTGGCCGCGGGACGGCGGGGGTCTTCGGCGTGATCTTCGGCGGCGCAGGGGGGCTCCGGCGGGGGGCTCCGGCGGGGGGCTCTAGCCGGGCGGTGCCCTGCCCGTCAGCGGCTGGTTGCGGTCCGCGCCGCTGCCCCGGGAGGCTGTCCGCATGGAGACACGAGTACGCCTGGAGCCCTGGGCGGCCGGCGACTACTGGCTGCTGGAACGCAAGAACGAACCGGCCATGACCCACCACCTCGGTGGCCCGGAGTCACCGGAGAAGCTCGCCGACCGGCACCGCCGCTACCAGGAGCTCAGCGCGCGCGAACCGGCCGCCGGGCGGATGTTCCGAATGGTGCTGGAATTCTCCGGCGAGACGGTCGGCTCGATCGGCTTCTGGGAGCGCGAGTGGCGGGACGAGCCGGTGTACGAGGCCGGCTGGGGCGTGCTCCCGGAATTCCAGGGCCGCGGGTTCGCGACGGTCGCGCTGACCGAACTCCTCGCCCACATCCGGACGCACGGCTGCCGCGACGCGGTCCACGCCTTTCCCGGTACGGACCACCCCGCGTCCAATGCGGTGTGCCGGCGGGCGGGCTTCGAGTGCCTGGGCGAGGTCGACTTCGAGTACCCGCCGGGAGTGCCCCACCCGAGCTTCGACTGGCGCTACCGGCTGCGCGGTGACCTGCCCCGATAGCCTCGGCCACCTCGCGCCCGCTCCGGGTCCCGGCGTCGCCCGTATCCCGCCGCCGCAGGCAACGACCGCCGCAACAGCCCCGCCAGTCGGCCGGGCCCGACCCCCGCACGCCGCATGCCGCACGCCGCACGCCGCCCGGCGCCGGGCATCCCGCGTACGGCCCCGCACCCCGCCCCATCCCGGCCGCACCGCAACCACCCACCGCCCTACGGCCTCGGCGGTGTCCGGCGTCGACCGTAAAACCGGCCGCGGCCACTCGCCCCGCAATGGCATGCTGACAAGGTGAACGGACCCGGCATTCAGCTCACCCTCGCCCCCGAACTGCGCCTGTTCGCCGCGCCCAGCCGGCGTGCCGAGCGCGTACCGACCGTGACCGACGGCGCCTCCAGCCTCGGGCACGTCGTCGAATCGACCGGCGTCCCGCTGACCGAAGTCGGCCGTCTGCTCGTCGACGGGCAGGAGGTGCCCGTCTCCTACGTGCCCCGGGAGGGCCAGTCCGTCGAGGTACTCGGCGTCGACCGGCCCCAGCAGATCCCCGGCGCCCCGCTCCGCTTCCTGCTCGACGTCCACCTCGGCACCCTCGCCCGCCGGCTGCGCCTGCTCGGCGTGGACGCGGCCTACGAGAACGAGGACATCGGCGACCCGGCCCTCGCCACCCGTTCCGCCGCCGAGCAGCGCGTGCTGCTCTCGCGGGACCGCGGGCTGCTGCGCCGCCGCGAAATCTTCGCCGGCGCCTACGTGTACAGCGACAACCCGGACGAACAACTACGCGACGTCCTGGGCCGTTTCGCACCCGCGCTCGCCCCGTGGACCCGCTGCACCGCCTGCAACGGCCCGCTCCGCGAGGCCGACAAGGACAGCGTGGGCGACCGTCTCGAAAGCGGCACGCACCGCACCTACGACGTGTTCGCGCAGTGCACCCGCTGCGAGCGCGTCTACTGGCGCGGCGCCCACCACACCCGCCTGGAGCGCATCGTCGCCGAAGCCCTCGCCGAATTCGGCGGAGCCGCCACCGCCTGACCGGACCCACCACCGGACCCGCCACCGGACCCACCACCCGGGCGCGGCCCCCGCCCCAGCGCGCCCCCGCCACGCCGCGCGCCCGCGCCCGTACGGCTCAGAAGGCGTAGGTGTCGCCCGTGTCCAAGGCCAGTACCACCGGCTCGTTGTTCACCGGGTTGCGGTCGGTCGCGCCGCCGTTCCACCACGTGCTCACCCGTACCACCACCTCCGGCGCCCGCTCCCGCAGTTCCAGCAGCAGCCCGATGTGACGGCCCTCCCCCCGCCGCGGCAGCGCGCCCGTCTCGCAGACCACCTCGCGCTGTCCGGCGCGCGCGCAGCCCTCCGCGAGCGCCTGCCGGTCCGCGAGGTCGGCCGAGAGCCGCACGCGTACGGTGGCGTTCGCCAGCGCCGCCGGGCCGCGGTTCTCCGGAACCACCCACAGCCGCAGCCGCCCCTGCGAGAGGGACACCATGCCGCGGTACGCCACGTCGGCCTCCGGCCCGGCCCACCCCGCGGCGGCCCCGTCGTCGCTTCCCCGGGCGCTCCCCTGAGCACTCCCGGCCCCGCCCAGTCCCAGCACCAGCAACCCCGCCACCACCACACTCAGCACGGCACCACGGCGCACCGACACCACCTCCTGGCGCGGACGCTAACCAGCGCCCGCCCCGCCCCGTCGGACCATCACACGAATGAGGGCGCGCCCCTGCCCCCAGATGAGGGCGCGCCCTCCACCATTCGTCCCCCGTGTCCGCCCGACCTCGGGCAGGCACCCGTCCTGCGTACCTTTGAGCCATGCTGATCGCCCGCTCCGCCGCCCTCTTCGCCCTCGCCGCCCTCCTGGAGATCGGCGGCGCCTGGCTCGTCTGGCAAGGCGTACGCGAGCACAAGGGCTGGGCCTGGATCGGCGCCGGAGTGATCGCCCTCGGGCTCTACGGCTTCGTGGCGACCCTGCAACCGCAGGGCGACTTCGCCCGCGTCCTCGCCGCCTACGGCGGAGTCTTCATCGCCGGATCCCTCGCCTGGGGCATGGTCGCCGACGGCTACCGCCCCGACCGCTGGGACGTCGTCGGCGCCCTCGTGTGCCTCGCCGGCGTGGCCGTGCTCATGTACGTCCCGCGCGGCCGCTGACCGCGCTTCCGCGCCGTGGTGGCCGCCGCACCGCGCCTATGCTGGCGAGGAATCGCCCGTACGAACGAACGAGGAGCCCCGCACATGAGCACGGCCACCCGTACCGCCGTAGTCACCGGCGCGAGCAGCGGCATCGGCGCGGCCACCGCCCGGCAGCTCGCGGCCGCCGGCTACCACGTGGTCCTCACGGCCCGCCGCAAGGACCGCATCGAGGCCCTCGCCGCCGAGCTCACCGCCGCCGGCCACTCCGCCGCGGCCCACGCCCTCGACGTCACCGACCGCCCCGCCGTCGACGCCTTCGCCGCCTCGCTCGACCGCTACCCGTCCGTCGACGTCCTGGTCAACAACGCGGGCGGCGCCATCGGAGCCGAGCCCGTCGCGACCGGCGACCCCGCCGACTGGCGCACGATGTACGAGGTCAACGTCATCGGCACCCTCAACGTCACCCAGGCCCTGCTGCCGGCCCTGACCGCCTCCGGGGACGGCACGGTGGTCGTCCTGTCCTCCACCGCCGGGCACTCCACGTACGAGGGCGGCGCCGGCTACGTCGCAGCCAAGAACGGCGCCCGCGTCCTCGCGGAGACCCTGCGCCTGGAGATCGTCGGCCAGCCGGTCCGCGTCATCGAGATCGCGCCGGGCATGGTCAAGACCGAGGAGTTCGCCACCACGCGCTTCCGCGGCGACGCCGACAAGGCCGCCAAGGTGTACGCGGGCGTCGCGGACCCCCTGTCCGCCGACGACGTGGCCGACACCATCACCTGGGCCGTGACCCGCCCGAGCCACGTCAACATCGACCTCCTGGTGGTCCGCCCCCGCGCCCAGGCCTCGAACACGAAGGTCCACCGCGAGCTCTGACCCGGTGGGCACGCGGGCGGGAGTGTGGGCCTGACCAGCTCACCCGTACGGTCGGTCAGTCGGCCAGTCGGCCAGATGGGTCAGTCGGTCAGTCGGTCAGACCGCTCATCGGCCGGCTGCCGGTCAGTCGGCGGGCAGGCCGAACCAGCGGAGGAGTACGGGCCGCGCGTCGTCGGGGGCGTCCTCGGGGCCACGGGCATAGCGCGCGAGCAAGGCCAGGTAGTCGTCATGGAACGCGCCCAGCTCACCCTTCGTGAGGTGGATGAGGCTGCGTGAACCGCGCATCCACCCTTCGGACTCCGCCTGTCCGGCGGTGAACTGCCGGGCGAGCTGGACGTCCTCCTCCATCCTCATCCGGTCCAGCTCGGCCGACATGGCGCGCTCGGCCTCCGTCAGCTCACCCTGCGGCGGTCTGCGGATGTCGAGGCCGCGCACCCCGCGCCACCAGCGCTCACGCCCGGTGGAACGCTCGGGGATGTCCTCGATGAGGCCGCTGCGCTCCAGCATGCGCAGGTGGTAGCTGAGCGTGCCGGTGTTCTCGCCGAGGGCGGCGGCCAGTGTGGTCGAGGTGGCCGGGCCCGCCGCGCCGAGGTGGCGCAGGATGCGCAGGCGCAGGGGGTGCGAGAGGGCCTTGAGCACCTCGGGGCTGTCGACCGTGCGCCGCCGCCCTGCGGCCGCTTCCGCCGCGCCCTGCTCTTCCGTCTCTTTCGTCATGGCGGCACTCTATCGAAAATCACAGAGATTTCTATGCAGAGCTTCCTCTGCATAGAAATCTCTGCAATGCTGGTCCACATGACACCGAACCGAGTGACCTCGCATCGCACAGTCCGCCGCATCACAACTGCCGCCGCGTCCGCACTCCTTGCGGGGCTCGCCCTGGGGGCCTCACCCGCGCACGGAGCCGAAGGGGCGGCGCCTTCTCCCGAGTTCGACTTCTCCGCCTGCCCGACCGTCGATGAGCTGCCCGCGGGTGCGGACCCCGGGACCTGGCGCTGCGAGGTCATGCACGCCACGGGGCATCTGCGCATGGGCACCGTGGACGAGCCGCTCACCGAACCGATGAAGATCACCTTCGCGGAAGGCCGTGTGAACGGTGAATTCCGCCAGGTCTTCGGGGAGATGACCGCTGCGCCGATCCGGGTCGGACGCACCCCCCTGACCCTGACTCCGCAGTACGGCGGCTATTCCGACTTCCTGTCCGACGACACCCGGCGCGGCGAGTTCGACATCAAGTTCGCCATAGGCTCGGCGCACCGGCCGCCGGCCTTGCCGTCGGCAGGCTGCTCGGTGGGCAGCGGTGAGGACGCGGTCCACCTCGTGCTCAAGGACACCGATCCCACCCGGGTGATCTCCAAGAACCCCCTGATCCTCACCTTCGGCGCCCAGGACACCGACTTCGCCGCCCCGCGCACCACCGGCTGCGGCCCCCTGAACCGCGCCCTCGACCGAGCCCTGGGCCTGCCGTCCCCGGCGGGGACCAATGCCTTCGACATGGACGTCACGGTGGCGATCCGGCCCTACATATAGGCGCTGGTCTGGTGATCTCCGTGGTATGCCGACGTGGCCAGTGAGAACGGTGACGGGTGGTCAGCGGCTGGTCGTTCAGTGTGGAGTCCGGGTGTCAGTTCTCTCGTGACGGCACTGGGGCTTCCCCCGAAGCTCGGTATGGCGGTGGGCTCAGCGCCAGTCGTCGATCACGTAGGCGTCTGGGTGGCTGTAGCCAGGTTCGTTGGGCTTGTGCATGGCCACGCCTTGCAGCCAGGTACGGAAACCGCGGTCGACCATGCGCCGGTAGGCATCCTGGCGGGCCAGGTTCATACCGGCGTCCAGTTGGCTGAGTCCCTTCTCGGTGGCCAACTGCTCGCACGCATCCAGCAGTCGTTCGAACCGGTCCGCGGCGTCCGGGCCAGGGCGTACGGCGCCGAACTTGACGAAGCACACGTCCTCACCGGCCTCCGACCCCGCTCCGCAGTGGCAGACAGCCAGACCGTCGAGGTCAGAGTCGGCGCCCTCAAGGAGGATGGTGTCACCGAGCCCCTGCGCCTGTGTGGCCACGATCTCGCGCTCCAAGCTCAGGCCCTCGTACACGGCCCCCGTCAGTGCGCGACTGAGGCTCAGTGCGTCGGGCCGCTCAGCGGCGGTCAGCTCGCCGTACAGCACTCGGCCGGGGGCTGCGGCATTGACGGCGACCTGTTTCTTCATGATGGCTGTAAGGAAGCGGGGCCAGAAACCGTACCGGCGGTAGAGCTCAAGGTGCTTGGGACTGTGCGCGAAGGTGAACAGGCCGAGGTGGCGGTTCCGCCAGGTGTCGAAGCAGGCCATGACCGGTTCCATAAGGCGCCTGCCGATGCCCTGATCCCACAGATCCGGACGTATGGTCAGCGGGCCGAAGAACCCGACGCTGCCCCAGTTGGTGGCGAAGGTCGATCCGACGACCTCGCCCTCGAAGGTCGCTGCGAAGGCCGCATGTGGATCTGCCGCCCAGCGGGTGCGGACATAGTCGGCGGTCCCGAAGAACGTCGCCGGCTCAGGGGCCCCGAGGAAGGTTCCGAAGGCGACCCTGAAGATCTTGTCGGCCCGATCCAGGTCCGGCTCAGCCAGCGGGCGGACCGACACCGAGGCGGCGACACTCGTTCGCTCTCCTGCGGGCATGATCGCTCTCCTTTCCGCCCCCAGTTCCATGGCACCACGGACGTGCGCCGCGGGCGAAGCGACAGGTCCGGCGGTACCCCAGGATCGAGCGGCCGCGTTCCCCGACGACCGGGCGGCCGTCTTCCTGCCGGTCGACGACCCGCTGGGCCACGGGTCCGCCGGGGGCCTCCGAGGAGGCGGAGGAGCGCCGACGGCGCTCAGAGGGGGCTCAGCCCTTGACGCAGATGACCTGCTTCAGCTTGGCCACGACCTGCACCAGGTCGGTCTGCTGGTCGATGACCTGCTCGATCGACTTGTACGCCCCCGGAATCTCGTCCACGACACCGGAGTCCTTGCGGCACTCCACGCCCCGGGTCTGCTCCGCCAGGTCCCGCGCCGAGAAGCGCTTCTTCGCCGCGGTCCGGCTCATCTTCCGGCCCGCGCCGTGCGAGGCCGAGTTGAAGGACTTCTCGTTGCCGAGGCCCTTCACGATGTAGGAGCCCGTGCCCATCGAGCCCGGGATGATCCCGTAGTCACCGCTGCCGGCGCGGATGGCGCCCTTCCGCGTGACCAGCAGGTCCATGCCGTCGTACCGCTCCTCCGCCACGTAGTTGTGGTGGCAGCTGATCTCGTGGTCGAAGGAGACCTTCGCCTTCCGGAACTCCTTGCGGATGACTTCCTTGAACAGGCTCATCATCGCGGCGCGGTTGTACTTGGCGTACTCCTGCGCCCAGAAGAGGTCGTTGCGGTACGCCTCCATCTCGGGCGTCGCCGCGAGGAAGACGGCGAGGTCCCGGTCCACCAGACCCTGGTTGTGCGAAAGCCCCCGGGCCACGCCGATGTGGAACTCGGCGAGCTCGTTGCCGATGTTCCGGGAGCCCGAGTGCAGCATCAGCCAGACAGAACCTGTCTCATCGAGACAGAATTCGATGAAGTGATTGCCTGATCCGAGCGTTCCGATCTGCTTTGTTGCGCGTTCCTGACGGTACTTGACCGCATCCGTGATGTGGTCGAAGCGCCTCCAGAGGTCCTCGTACCCCTCCACGGAGAACCCGTACAGCCGTCCCGGGTCCACCGCCTCCTTGTGCATCCCCATACCCACGGGGATCACCTGCTCGATCCGCGACCGCAGCTTCGACAGGTCACCCGGCAGGTCGTTCGCCGTGAGGGAGGTCTTCACCGCCGACATGCCGCAGCCGATGTCCACGCCCACCGCCGCCGGGCAGACCGCGTCCTTCATCGCGATCACCGAGCCGACCGTCGCGCCCTTGCCGTAGTGGACGTCCGGCATGACGGCCAGGCCCTTGATCCACGGGAGGGTGGCTACGTTGCGGAGCTGCTGCATCGCGCCGTCTTCGACCGACGCCGGGTCGGTCCACATCCGGATGGGAACCTTCGCCCCAGGTACCTCTACATACGACATACGGTTCTAATCCCCCGAAAACCACAGAAAAGTCTGAATACGCAAAAAGCCTCGCTCTTGATCCCAAATACGACAGGGGACCGGCGCCGGCACCAGCGTGTGCGATAGACATTGTGTCCATCCGCGCCCGAGCCGCGGCAACGCATTTTCCTGACCGCCGGGCGGCCGGCCGGTCGAAGGGAGCCATTGGACGTGCAGCGCAAGGCGGTACGGCGAGCCCTGCCGGGCATCGCGATGCTCACCGCGCTCTTGGCCGGGTGCACCGGCGGGGGCGGCGGCGGGACCACCAGCGACGCGAAGGCGGGCGGCAGCCCCGCCGCGCCCGCGCAACCCGGGAAGTACAGCAGCCTGCCCGCCCCCTGCAAGGCCGCCGACGGCAAGCGGCTCCGGGCCATGCTGCCGGCCCCGGCCGCGCTCGTCGGGGAGCAGCTCGAACGGCTCTACGCCGGCACCGCGGACGCCTCGTACGACGGCGACCGGCGCGTCGGCTGCCGCTGGACCACGCAGACGCCCGAGGAGACGCGGCTGCTGTCGGTCGCTTTCGAGCGGGTGGTCTCGTACGACCGGGCGGTCGCGAGCGACGACGACAAGGCGCGTCAGGTGTACGTGCGCCAGCTCACCGACGCACGGCTGCCGTTCCCCGGTCCCGCCACGCCTCCGGGCGCCGGTACGGGGGCGGGGACGAGTGCGGGGACGGGCGGGAGCCCGAGCCCGCATGCGAGTCCGAGCGGCGGTGCCGCTCCCGACGCCGCCGCGGGTGCGCCCGCGCCGGGGGCGCCGGCGAGCCCGGGTGCGACCAGCGCCCCGCCCGAGCTGGGCTCCCGCGTGCTGGAGGGGCTCGGGAACGAGGCCTTCCTCGACGACAAGCTGAGCGCCGCCGGGGCCACCGCGGCGCAGGCGCGCACCGTGCGGATTGTGTTCCGTACCTCGAATGTCATCGTCACGGTCGAGTACAGCGTGCAGCCTTCGCTGCCCGGTACGGTGCCGCCTAGTACGGAAACCCAGGACGAGGCACGGCAGTTGGCGCAGGCCCTCGCCGAGCGGTTCAACGACTGAGCGGCGCGCGGCCGGCCCGGGCGTGACGGCGCGCACAGCAGGCGGCCGCCGGGTCGGGCTACCGTTGCACGCGTCCGCGCCCGAAGAAAACCCACCAACGCACTGAAGGAATCATGCACCGATCAGCCTCGCGCCTCACCCGCGTTCTCGCCTGCGCAGCCGTCCCGGTGATCCTCACCGTGGCCGGGTGCTCGTCCGACTCGGGCAAGGGATCGGGCTCGGGCGGCGACAAGAAGTCCGGTTCCTCCTCGTCCGCCAAGCCGAGCGCGAAGCCTTCGCCCACCCTGGAGAAGGCGACGTTCGCCACGCTGCCCGAGCCCTGCAAGGCGGTCCAGACGGCGACGATCGACTCCCTCGTCCCCGAGGCGAAGGACAAGAACGGGACGGCAACCAAGTCCAACGACCTGGCCAGCCGCGCGGGCTGCACCTGGAACGGCCTGGACGAGGACGGGCTGAAGGGCTCGCAGTACCGCTGGCTCTCGATCTCGATGTTCCGCTACGACTCGCAGGCCTCGCTCGGCAGCGCCAACAAGCGGGCCGAGGAGCAGTACAACAAGCAGGTCGAGGCCGCGAAGGCGGCGGAGGGCGCGCAGAACCTGAAGGCGGAGCCCGCGGGCGGGATCGGCGACCAGGGCACCTCGGTCGTGTACAGCGTGAAGAAGGACGTGGACTTCTTCAACACGACGATCGTGGCGCGCACCCACAACGTGGTGATCACGCTCGACTACAACGGCGCGGCGTACGAGGGCGCCGGCGCCCCGGACCACGCGAAGCTGCTGCAGGACGCGATCGTGGCGGCGAAGGAGACCGTGGCCTCGGTCGACACCGCCAACCAGCAGAAGCAGCCCGAGCAGCCGCAGCAGCCGCAGCAGCCCGAGCAGCCCGCGCAGCCCGCGGCGGCGCAGCCCCAGCAGTAGGCGGCCGGCCGGTGGGGGCAGGGGCAGGGGCGGGGCCGGGGGCGCTGACATACAGTCACCGGCGTCCCCCGTACGCTGTGCCTGCCGTAGCTGATAAGGGCTGGATAAGGGGAGGGGATCGCGGGTGGCCGCGATGGAGCTGACTCGTACGCACCGGATACTCATCGGCATCGTGGTGGCCGGAGCGGTGATCATCGCCGCGATCGGCTTCGCCGGTTCGTATTCCGCTGTGCGCGCCCTCGCCCTGCAGAAAGGATTCGGCAGCTTCTCACTGGTGTTCCCGATCGGCATCGACGCGGGCATCTGCGTCCTGCTGGCGCTGTTCCCTGTCAAGTTCTTCTGTTCAGTTATTGCACCCATGAGGGAACGGCTGTAGCAATGAACTCGGTGCCGCCCGGGTCTCCCAACGGAAAGCGTCTTGGCAAGCTGTAGAGGCCAGAGAGCACGAAGAGGCGGATCATTTTCAGCCAACTCACCTGGTGACGGACGCGCCGAGGGGGCCCGTACCGGATCCTGGGGCAGATCACCGCAGTTCAGCTGCACTAGTCAGGAGGAGGCAGGGTGGCCGCCGACCCGCTGGAAACGGCCTGGAAGATCCAGGCGGCATTAGCAGATTCGACGGGCAAGGCGGACACAAAGGCGTCCATCGCTCTTAGCCTCCAGTCAACGGTGCTCGCCCTGCTCGGGATATTGGCCGCCTCGGGCCACGGAGTCGGCGCACGATCAATACCCGGCCAGGTGCTGTTGTGGGCGGGGGGATGCATCCTTCTCTGCGGAGCGCTTCTGGCCGCCGCTGCGGTGGCCCCTAACCTGCGGTTGGAGCGCAGAGGACCTGGCCCGGACGACGACTATCTGTTCTTCGGGCATCTGCGCCACTTCGAGCCGGAGACCCTGGAAGCTGCTCTGCGCTCGGGCTCCGCGTTGTCCGCGCTGTCACGGCAGATCATCGTCATGAGCGAGATCGCCTGGACCAAGCACCGTCGAGTACAGCTCTCCCTGCTGCTCGCGGTGACGGGTTGCGCGGTGATTGGCGCCTCGGCCGCAATAGGGTGAGCGACGCCTCGGGGGGGATCAAGTGAATTTTCGTCATCTGGTATCGGATGCCGCCTGGAATGACTTGCTGCACCGAGGGCAGAGGCGCCGCTACGCGCGAGCCACATGGCTGTTTCACCAGGGAGAGTCACCTGACTTCGTCATCGCCCTGACTGACGGAATCGTCAAGATCGTCCAGTTGGCGGGAGACGGGACGGAGACACCTCTAGCGCTGCGCGGTCAGGGCGAGGTCTTGGGCGAGATCGGCGCACTCCTCGACAAGCCTCGATCGGCGTCCGTGAAGGCGGTCTCCGAGTGCGTCGGATACGTCCTTCCCGCGCACGCGTTTCGGGGATACATCGACCGCCACGGCCTCAACCCGACTGTGTATCGGCTCACTGTTCAGCGCATGCACGAGAACGAGCAGCTGCGCACCGCGTTGATGAGGCTGTCGCCGCAGGCCCGGGTGGCCCGGGTGATTGAGTATCTGGCTTCGGAAGTCGGCGAGAGTGCGGAAGACGGGACGGTCGTCCTCCGGCTCGGGATGTCCCGAGACGAGTTGGCAGCGATGGCTTCGATGAGCCGCTCGTCAGCGATGGCCGTCTTACGAGAGCTTCATGATGCCCGTGTCCTCGAGCTGGGCCGGGAGCGTCTGGTGGTCACGGACAGCGCAGCCCTCACCAGGCTGTCCGAAGGGTGACAGCACCCACCAGCCTCACCGTGACCCACGTCACCTTCGTACCGTCCAAAGCTGGACGGTACCCCGCCGCGTTCACCGCCACAGTGGCTTCTACCACCCCGACAAGAGGAGGACACATCAATGGCACCTTCATGGGAGCGCCTGTGGCCCTACCGGGCTGTACTGGCGGTTGATGCCAGAGACTTCAGCTCTCATACCAGCAAACGCATGCAGGAGATCAACGCAGACATCCAGCAAGTGCTCGCGCAGGCCCTGTCGGCCACCAGCCTTAGCGCGCACTGGGAACAGCGGGCCTTCCCGCAGCACACGGGTGACGGGTATGTCGCAGGTCTGGACCCCGAGGTGCTGCCAGCCCTGGTGGGATGCTTCCCCGGAGCCCTCAGTGATGTTCTGCACGAGTACAGAAGGCAGAACCCGGGCAAGAGCCCGCTGCAACTGCGCGTCAGCGTCCATGTAGGTCCGCTGCCTCCTTCCGGGCTGGGCGTTCCCATGGTCGAGACTCACCGCCTTCTCGACGACCAGACCCTCCGGAATCTTCTCGCGAAGGCCAAGCGCGCAAACACGGTGATGATCATCTCGCAGCGCGTGTACGAGGACGTCTTTCAGAGCGGGCTCGAGACAGGCAGCACTGTCGCCGAGGACTTCGCGCAGAACATCGCCAAGGCCAAGAAGTTCGCCCAGCCTGCCTGGCTGCACGTTCCC
Source organism: Streptomyces sp. NPDC003034 (assembly GCF_053591375.1). NCBI lineage: Bacteria > Bacillati > Actinomycetota > Actinomycetes > Kitasatosporales > Streptomycetaceae > Streptomyces > Streptomyces sp. NPDC003034. Next base: position 41,778 of record NZ_JBSFTS010000026.1, on the reverse strand, counting down.
GGCCTCGATTGGGGACTTGCCGATCGTTCGCTTTTCGAAGTCCCAGAGCAGAGCAGTACGGCCCCACCCTCACAGGGAACACGCCGTGAGGACTCACAACCTGCCTCCGCGCCATCCTTTGTTCAGAACGGCAACGGGAACTTCCAGGGCCAGCACCAGTACTTCAACGGCGGCGTGGGAGGCCTGCGATGACCGACAACCCATTCACTGCTGGTGAGCCTGACAACTCACCTGGTACTCCCCCGAAGTCGTCTGCCGATGGGTACGGGCACCAGCCTGAACCGGCTCAGGAGGACCCATCCTCCACTGCCACACCGCGCTGGCGCTGGGCCGACCGGCTCAACCTCGCGGGCCGTTCAGGCAACGCCTCCCCTCCGGAAGAGGAATCGGAGGCAACCAGCGTCCTGTATCCGGGGAAACCCGCCCTGACGCCAGCCGGCGGATCCGGGGAGTGGGTCGTCCCCCACGCAAGGCCCGAAAGCCAGCTCATGCCTGGGCAGGGAGGCATGCTTTCAACCGACGGAGGCACGCTTTCTCCGCCGGCCGCTCACGGTGCCCCTGTGCCTGCGCCCACACGCGTCAGCGAGGACAGCGAGAGGATCGACGAGCTGCCAGTACCTGCGGCACCAGCAGAAGAGCCGGGCATCGAGGGGGGTACTCCTGGACCAGCTACTCCCCCGCAGGTCATGCCTGCCATGGGCTCTCATGTGCAGAACGTGGCCCCCTACGCCACCGCATTCCAGGCGGAGAGCCAGCACTTTTACGGCGGCGATTTTGTGCGGCAGCAGCCGGTGCATCAAGTGGATCTCGCTGCATGCACCAATGATCGTTTCATCCCGCCACGTGACGCCGACTGCTGGGAACAGGCACAGTTCCTGATCAAGGAGCACGGAGTCGTCATTCTCTGCGCGCCACCGGGCACGGGCCGGCGCAGCACCGCGCTGCGTCTCCTGACTACCGTGGGATCGCTACCGCTGACCCTCGTGGACCTCGAGCCGGAGTGGTCGAAACCCGACGCTACGAAGCTGCCAGCCGCAACTGGTCATGGCTACGTTCTCGACCTCTCAGGCATGCCGCAGCAGCCTGGACCTCGATTCGGTCAGGGTCTGATCAATTACGGCATCGACGGCGTAAAGAAGTCTTGCTATCTCGTCGTTCTCACCACCCCTGACGAGTGGACGAATGAATGGTCTGAAGAGACGCGCCACATCACTGTCAAGCATTCTTCACCGAACGCTAAGCCTCTGGTGCGCCAAGAACTTCGACAGATGGGTGCAGAAGATCGAGTCTCCTGGCTCGACCAGGAGGCGTACAACGACATCTGGCGTTCCAATCCACCTGCCCAGGAAGCCCGACGACTCGCTCGCATCGTCTATGAGGCGAAAGAGAACGACAACACCGTCGTTGAGGAGTTTCAGGGATGGAACACACACATCAACAAACTCCTCACCCCGACCAGGCAAGGAGCTGGTGAGCCAGAGCTCGTATCCACCCGTGCCACCGTCTGGGCGGGGGCGCTGATCAACGGCGGCCGAAAGCGGTCAGTACTTCATGCCGCCGATGCACTTCTCGAAAAACTCGAATTTGGGCGGAAACCCCTGGACATTCTGGCAGATGCCACGTCCAGTCACCGCCTGAAGGCCGCCGCGCTTAGGCCGCATGGAGATCGGGCGTTCCACGAGTTGGACAAGCACGATCTGGCACCGGCCATCCTCAGGCATCTCTGGGATGAGTTCCCGACCCAACGAGATCTGTTGCGTTCATGGGCTGTGTCGGTCGTCGCGCAGCAGGCCGTGCCCGAGGACGACGCGCGCATCGCTCTTTCCGCACTCCTCGAATTGTCGAAGGAAGTGCACGACACCAGCATTATCGACAGCGTCGCCAAGGAGGTGACTGGGCGCCGCCTTCCGCTAGCAGTGGAAGCTCTCACATCTGCGGCACTCGACCCCACTCTGGGCAAATATGTCCGGGGACGCCTGTACCGGTGGATGCTCGGTAAACCGTCGCCGGCGATGGTGGATCTGGTGACGCAGATCTGTGGAGGGGAACTTGCCGTCCGCCAGCCGTCAATCGCAATGACGCGACTGGCCAGGGCAGCCGTCCACGCTCCGTTCCCATCCTCCGCCATGGTTGATGCGTTCCGGCGGCTTACCCAGATCAACGCGGCCGAAGTAGCCAAGGCTCTCGAGACGTGGCTGACAGAGGAACCCGCCAAAAGGCATGCTTTGGTCGCTTTCCTCTCCCTGGCTGCCACCGACGAAGGGACACGGCTTCTTCTGAGCATGACGGATGATGCTGCGGGCAGGCAGCGCTTCGTACGGGCCTGGCAGCAACTACTCCAGGACGATGAGTCCCAGAGCGCAGCAGATGAGCAGCTAGGCAGGTGGGGAGTCGCAGCCGAGAGCGGGCTGCTGCCCTCAGCGCTGCTAGTCGATCTCATGGCCGATGTGTACGAACCCAAGATCTATCGAAGCGGTCTGCAGCGATTCTTTGCACAGGACCGTGACTTCCAGGATTCCTTCTGGGGCGAAGTCCTTGAACGAGTAATCATCAGGACTCATGAACGCGAGAAGGCATCAAGCTGATGATGGCGTACCTCGGGCTGCGCCGACGTCTTCGTCACCGCGTTTCGACTACGTGGCCAACGAAGCTCTGGGGCGTGGCCTATACGGTCAGCGGTGTGCTGCACTGCCGCCTCGCTTCAGGCGAGCAGCGTCAAAAACGCGCCCTGGTACGTTCGGCTGCACGGATGGCGCTAGAGGAGAAGGCTTCGCAGATCACCCGCGGATATCTGCCTGGGCAACTTGACGAGGCAGAGAGCGCGCTCGCGCTGGAGCTGTCCGATTGGCGGCAGGTGGATGCGAGGTGGCCGATTGAGATCAAAGCACACCTCGTCCTCCGGCTGGAAGCCGAAGCGGCAACTCGTGCCCAGGCATACGAAGACGCCTTGCGCGATCAGCAGCTTCAACATGATCTGCATGAGACTCGTGTGGCATACATGCGGGACAAGGTGCTCGCCGACGCGGATACAGCACGTGCCTGGTGGCTCGAACGGCATCGCGAAGGGCACCAGTCGATCGTGTGGGATGAGTTCAACACGCACATCCTGCCTTTCGTCGGCCGAGCCGGGGACGCACAAACAAACGCCATGCGCACTGCTCATGTCCTTGCCCAAGTGGTCGAGAGGCTGGAGGACGACCCGACTCGCCACAAGCTTTTCGTCGCCACCGCACGCCTCCTGATGAAGGAGATGGACTGGCCAGACCTTGCGGATAGCCTCACGCTGGCCGAGCAGCGGAAGTTTCAGCCGAAATAGTAGGTTCCACGGCTGGCGCGCCAGCAAAATCTCTGATTCGCCAGCCACCGTTTCGGTAACCGACCCGAAACTTATCGCTATGCCATCCACGAAACCTGCTGGCCCAGAAGGTGGGCTTCACAGAGCCCAGCGAGAAGGAGCCCAAGCTGGTGAGGTCGTCAGTGTTCCAATTAACGGAACGGAACGACGTTGCCAGGGTTCGATTTCAGCGGTGCTGAGGAGTCCTCCTGCTGCCGAGTGAGGACTGCGCTTGCGAGAGTAAGACGGGTCACCTGCTGGCGGATCTCCTCGATCTCGGCGTTTTTGTTCGCGATGGTATTCCTGAGCTTGGCGACGGTCTCGCGGAGCCGTTTCTCGGCCTCGGGCACTTGCTGGGTCTCGTTGCGGACGCGTTCGTAGAACTCGTTCTTCAGGTCCGCGTGCCGCTTCATGAGGGCCATGCGGTGGACGTCGGCTTCGACGGCCAGGGCGGCGACGGTGAGGCTGCCGTTGGAGATGGTGGGTTGCCCGGCCAGGAGGCGGTCCATGGCCTCGTGGATGCGGGTGCGTTCGTCCGGGTGCTGCTGGGTCATGTGAGGGCCTCGATGCTCTGGGCGGTGGCGTCGTGGGTGGCGGCTGTCTCGCGGAGCCGGGCGGCGTTAGCCCGCAGTTTCCGGGCGATGGGGTCGGGGGCATGGTTCGCGAAGTAGTCGATCTCGTCGGCTCGCGCTCGCAGTTGCCGGGCGTGGGTGTCGGTGCGGACGGTGTTGCCGCAGCCGGTTTTGCAGGCGTACTGCCTTGGGGCAGTAGCGCCGGGCTCGGGTTCGCAGAGCGCGTTGTCGTGCTTGAAGGCGCAGATGAGGAACGCGTCGGGGTTGTCGTAGAGGACAATGCCGTCCCGGGCCAGGAACGCCGTGGCCTTCTTCGCGAAGGTCTTGGGTACGAGACGGCCTTCGAAGCGTGGCGCTTGTGCGGCGGCGGTGACGGCTCGGCGGGCCGCGGGACCGGAGATCTTCTCGCCAGCCGCGGTACGGTCGCGGAAGCGGGCGGCGGTGTCGGCCGCCGCCAGGACGGTCTCGACGTCGAGGACGCTGTGCAGACCGCGGCGGCTTCGGGAGGCATAACCGCTGGAGGTGCGGGTGTCCAGGACGGTGCGCATGTGGCCGTACTGGATGGCCAGGGCGACCAGTCCGCCGGGACGGCGGGCAACGTGCCAGGCCAGGGTGCGGCGGAATCGGGACATGCCGATCGCGCCGTGTGGGTCCTCGGGAACGGCCTGGTCAGGGACTCCCTGAGCTTCGGCCTCGCGGTTTACCCAGACGATGAAGGACTCGATCCGCCGGTTCAGGGACGTTTTCCGGATCGCTCCGTGGTGCTGTTTGCCGCCGGGGCGATGCACGTCGTGGTGGGCGGCGCTGAGGAGGAGTTCGCCCTCGGGGACCATGCGTTCCAGGACCCGAATGGCGCGGACAACCGGAGTGATCGCGACCCAGGGGACATCCCGGACCTCGCCGGCGGAGACGTGGTTGCCGTTGTCGTCGAGGACGTTCTTGAAGTGGTGGCTGCGGATCAGGTGCCGACCTGTGGTGCCATCGGCGGCCGGATCGGGGTCGGGGCAGCAGCCCGAGCGCAGGGCCTGAACCTCCTGGGGGCGCATGCCGGTGAGGTAGACGATCACCAGAGCGGCGGCGGTGCCCAACTGCTGCATCAGGGTGGTCGCTTCGCCGAAGAAGATGTGTTCGCGCCAGGGTCTGCCCTCGATCTCTCCGGTGACCGGGACATTCAGCGGGCAGGGAGCCGGGCGCTCCAGGACGAGGTCCTGGATGCCGTGCAGCATGACGAGCCGCTCGATCTGGGCGTGGGTGGCGCCGGTATGTGCGGCAACGTAATCGCGGGCCAGGTAGAGCCGCCCTTTGACGTGCGCGGCGGGCAGCGGGGCACCCGAGTTGACGAGCGGGAGCAGGTACTCCTTGAGCGCTATCCGGCTCGTCGACGTGGCGGTGTTGCTCGCCGCCACGTCCATCAGGCGGCGCTGCTCGGTCCAGGCCGCCAGAATATCGTCGGCGAAGTTGTCGACGAACCGCAGTGCCCAGGTGAGCAACGGGCCCAGGACCTGCGGGTCGAGCGGCTCGGTCGAGTTCTCCGCGTTGTCCGTGCCGTCGGCGGCAGGAAGGTAGTCGTCGATGCCCTCGGTCTCCCACGGCGGGCAACTGATGCCTGCGGGGCGGGCGCTGAGCTGGTCGTACACCCACAGGTCCGTGAAGTAGCCGAGGACCATCTCGGCGTGCACCCGGCTGATGCCCTCGTCCCGGCGCACGCCCGCGTAGATCCGCCACTGGTCCTCGGTGCAGTCCGCGAGACGGGTGATGCCGCGCTGGTGCAGCCAGCGGGCCAGCCGGAACCACTCGCAGTACTTCTGCAGCATGGTCTGAGCCGCGCCCCGCCCCCGGGCACAACAGCGCCTGGTTCGCCGCGCCGCGGGCCCCGCAGGCGGCGTACGAGGGCGGCTACAACCCGCGCGTGGTGGAGGGCCTGGAGCCGACTCCGGTCATGCCTCCGACGGGTCCGGAACCGGACGGCCGACCCCACCCCCAGCCCCAGCCCCAGCACCCGCACCCGCAGGACCTGCCGGCCCCGGCCGCCCGACAGCAGGACGCCCAGCAGGCTCAGCTGGCTCAGCAGTCCCACGAGTTCCTGGGCACCCCCGACGAGGCCGCCTTCGCCGAGGCGGCGTACAAGGTGTTCCGCTTGCTCATCGACGAGCAGAACGACTTCCCGACCGCCGAGGCGCTCGACATACACCTCTCGGACGGTTACGGCGTGACCCACCCCCGCAGCGGTTCCCTCCTCCGCCGGATGATCCCGGCGTTCAAGCTGCGCTACCAGAAGGACCTGGAGAGCGAACACATCGCGTAGGGGCGGAGAGCCGAAGCCGAAAGCCCGAGCCCGCACGCCGAGCGAAGAAACGCCGGGCGCCCGCAGAACCCAAGCGGAAGGGCCCGCACCCCCGGAAACCGCTCGGGGTGCGGGCCCTTCCGCTTCGGTGCGCGCGGCCGGTCGCGGACGCGGCTCGCGCGGAGCGTCAGGCCGCCAGCAGCTTGCGCACGCGGTCCGCGCCCACCGCCAGCAGCAGCGTGGGCAGTCGGGGCCCGGTCTCCCGGGTCACGAGCAGCCGGTAGAGCAGCGCGAAGAAGGTCCGCTGGGCGACCTTGAGCTCCGGCGTCGGCTTGGCGTCGGGCTCCAGCCCGGCCATGATCTTCGGTACGCCGTAGACGAGCGTGGTCAGCCCGTCCAGTGACCAGTGCGATTCCAGCCCGTCCACCAGCAGCCGCAGCGACTCGCGGCCCTCGTCGTCCAGGGACGACAGCAGTTCCACGTCCGGCTCCTCGCGTACGAGGGTCCGCTGGTCGGCGGGGACGTGGGTGGTGATCCAGTTCTCGGCGCGGTCCAGGCGCGGCCGTACCTCGTCCAGCGAGGTCAGCGGCTGCTCCGGGTCCAGGTCGCTCAGGATGCGCAGGGTCTGCTCATCGTGTCCGGCGGTGATGTCCACGACCGAGGCGAGGGTCCGGTACGGCATGGGCCGCGGGGTGCGCGGCAGCTCACCGGCGGCCGTCCGGACGGCGCGGCTGTGCGCCGCCGCGTCGGCGGGCAGCGCGGAACCGTCGGCGACCTTGGCCTCCAGCTTGTCCCACTCGTCGTAGAGCCGCTGGATCTCCTGGTCGAAGGCGATCTTGAAGGACTGGTTGGGGCGGCGGCGCGCGTACAGCCAGCGCAGCAGCTGCGGCTCCATGATCTTCAGCGCGTCGGCCGGGGTGGGGACCCCGCCCTTGCTGGAGGACATCTTGGCCATGCCGGAGATGCCGACGAAGGCGTACATCGGCCCGATCGGCTGCTCGCCGCCGAAGAGGTGCACGATCTGGCCGCCGACCTGGAAGGACGAGCCGGGCGAGGAGTGGTCGACGCCGGAGGGCTCGAAGACGACGCCCTCGAAGGCCCAGCGCATCGGCCAGTCGACCTTCCAGACCAGCTTGCCGCGGTTGAACTCGCTGAGCTTGACCGTCTCGGTGTGCAGGTCCTCGGTGCACACGTAGGTCATCTCGGTCGTCTCGTCGTCGTACGAGGTGACCTTGGTGAAGTCCTTGTTGCACACGCCGCAGTACGGCTTGTACGGGAAGTACCCGCCCTCGGCGGTGCTGCCGTCGTCCTCGGCGGCCGCGCCGGAGCCCTCGGCGGCCTCCAGTTCGGCCGCGTCGAGCTGCTTCTGCTGGGGCTTCTTGCCGCCCGGCTTCTGCTTGGTGCGGTACTGGTCGAGGACGGCGTCGATGTCGCCGCGGTGCTTCATCGCGAACAGCACCTGCTCGCGGTAGACGCCGGTCGTGTACTGCTCGGTCTGGCTGATCGGGTCGTACTCGACGCCCAGTTCGGCCAGCGCCTCGACCATGGCGGCCTTGAAGTGCTCGGCCCAGCTGTCGTACGGAGACCCGGCCGGGGCGGGGACCGCGGTCAGCGGCTTGCCGATGTGCTGGGCCCAGGACTCGTCCACGCCGGGGACGCCGGCGGGCACCTTGCGGTAGCGGTCGTAGTCGTCCCAGGACAGGACGTGCCGGACCGGGATACCGCGGCGGCGGATCTCGTCCGCGACCAGGTGCGGGGTCATGACCTCGCGGAGGTTGCCGAGGTGGATCGGGCCGGAGGGGGAGAGTCCGGACGCGACGGTGACCGTGAGGGGTTTGCCGGGTGCTCGGCGCTCCGCCTCGGCGATGACCTCGTCCGCGAAACGGGAGACCCAGTCGGTCTCGGTGCTGCTCTGAGCCACGACACGTCCTTCTACTCGAATGCTGGCTTCAGCCATTCTCCCAGACGTGGCGGGGCGCTCCGAGGTTGTTTCCGCCCGTCGATCGCGCCTGCGGATTGCGCCGGCTGATCGGACCGCCGATCGGACCGCCGGTCACGCCTGCGGATTCCGCCCGCCGATCCGCGCGCCGATCCGCCCGGCGATCCCCGCACGCATTGTGGCGCCGGCCGGCCCGCCGAATCTTCCGGGATACGGACAGCCCCCGCGTGGGATACTCGGCCTTTGTCGGAACGAACAAGTTCACCTCGCAGTGCGACCTCACAGGAACGGCAGCTCATGGCCTCGGTCCCTTCCCTCGCCTCCTCCGTCAATCAGCGCGTCGCGGACGCCCTCGCCTCCGCCCTGCCGGAGGCCGGTGCCGCCGACCCCCTGCTGCGACGAAGCGACCGGGCGGACTTCCAGGCCAACGGCATCCTGGCGCTCGCGAAGAAGACGAAGGCCAATCCGCGCGAGCTGGCGGCGACCGTGGTCGGCTCCATCCCGACCGGTGACCTGATCGGGGACATCGAGGTCTCGGGCCCCGGCTTCCTCAACATCACCGTCACCGACAGGGCGATCATCGAGACCCTCGCGGCCCGGGCGGGCGACGACCGCCTCGGCGTGCCGCTCGCGTCGAACCCGGGCACCACGGTGATCGACTACGCGCAGCCGAACGTCGCCAAGGAGATGCACGTCGGCCACCTCCGCTCCGCCGTGATCGGTGCGGCGATGGTGGAGATCCTGGAGTTCACGGGCGAGAAGGTGGTCCGCCGCCACCACATCGGCGACTGGGGCACCCAGTTCGGCATGCTCATCCAGTACCTGATCGAGCACCCGCACGAGCTGGACCACAAGGCCGCGGGCGCCGACGCCGACCTGGAGGTCTCCGGCGAGGAGGCCATGTCGAACCTGAACCGGCTCTACAAGGCCTCGCGCACGCTCTTCGACTCCGACGAGGAGTTCAAGACGCGGGCCCGCGCCCGGGTGGTGGACCTCCAGGCCGGGGACGCCCAGACCCTCGCCCTGTGGCAGCGGTTCGTGGACGAGTCGAAGATCTACTTCTATTCCGTCTTCAACAAGCTGGACATGGACATCCGGGACGCCGACGTCGTCGGCGAGTCCGGCTACAACGACATGCTGAGCGAGACCTGCAAGCTGCTGGAGGAGTCGGGCGTCGCCGTCCGCTCCAACGGCGCGCTGTGCGTCTTCTTCGACGACGTCAAGGGGCCGGACGGCAACCCGACCCCGCTGATCGTGCAGAAGTCGGACGGTGGCTTCGGCTACGCCGCCACCGACCTCTCCGCGATCCGCAACCGCGTCCGCGACCTGGGCGCGACCACCCTGATCTACGTGGTGGACGCGCGGCAGTCGCTGCACTTCAGGATGGTCTTCGAGACGGCGCGCCGGGCGGGCTGGCTGAGCGACGAGGTCGAGGCCGTGCAGCTGGCCTTCGGCACGGTGCTCGGCAAGGACGGCAAGCCGTTCAAGACCCGTGAGGGCGAGACGGTGCGGCTGGTGGACCTGCTGGACGAGGCCGTCGAGCGGGCGACGGCCGTCGTGCGCGAGAAGGCCGAGAAGGTCGGTCTGACCGAGGAAGAGATCGTGGAGAACGGCCGGTACGTGGGCATCGGCGCGGTGAAGTACGCCGACCTGTCCACCTCCGCCGCCCGTGACTACAAGTTCGACCTGGACCAGATGGTCTCGCTGAACGGCGACACGTCCGTGTACCTCCAGTACGCGTACGCCCGGATCCGGTCCATCCTGCGCAAGGCGGGCGACCGCGGCCCGGTCGCGCACCCGGAGCTGGAGCTCGCCCCGGCGGAGCGTGCGCTGGGCCTGCACCTGGACCACTTCGGCGAGCTGATCGCGGAGGCGGCCGCGGACCACGCGCCGCACAAGCTGGCCGCGTACCTCTACCAGCTGTCCTCGCTGTTCACGACCTTCTACGACCAGTGCCCGGTCATCAGGCCGGAGCCGGAGCTCGTTGTCGGCGAGAACCGCCTGTTCCTGTGCGAGCTGACGGCGCGCACCCTGAACAAGGGCATGTCGCTCCTGGGCATCCGCACCCCCGAGAAGCTCTGACGCGAAGCCGAACCTGTAGGGCCGGGGCCGGGGGCCGGGGCGATCTGCCCCGGCCCCCGTCTCTGCGTTGGGCCCGCCCGCACTCGCCCCGCCTCCGCCCGCGCCTCCGCCTCAGCGGAACTCGCACCAGACGACCTTGCCCGGCGACCGCGGCAGCACGCCCCACTGGTCGGCGAGGGCGGCGACGAGGAGCAGCCCCCGGCCGCCGTTCTCCCCGCCGGACGGACGGCTCAGCACCCGCGACAGGCCGGGGCCGCTGTCGTGGACCTCAATACGGACGGTGGCGTCGAAGATGAGCAGCCGCAGGAGGTAACCGCGCCCGCGCGGGACCCCGTACCGCAGGGCGTTGGTGGCGAGTTCACTCACGCAGAGCAACATGTCGTCGCGTCGGGCGGACACGCCCCACGCGCGCAGGGTGTCACGTGTGAAGTGGCGTGCGGCCGGGACTGTTGCGTGTGAGCGAAGGTACAACCGCTCGCATACGAGGGCCGCTTGAGTATCGGAGTTCACCGGACGATGGTCGCGCCCTGTGACTACCGTATGGCTCAGCGCCAACCCGTACTCGGGGACGAGTACGGGTCGGCACCGGGTAGTTCGGGTGCAGGGGTGGGGAGTTCATCGTCATGCCACCAAGGAAGCGTGCACGGCCGAACGCGACGACCATGAAGATGGTCGGAGCGCAGGTGGCCGTCAGCCGGATCGCCAAGAACATCACGCAGAAGCGGCTCGGAGAGCTGGTCCGGCTGGACGCGGAGACCATCGCGTCGATCGAGCAGGGCCGCCGGGCGTTGATGCCGCACGTCGCCGAGCTGATGGATCAGCATCTGGGATTGCCCGGCCTGCTGACGGTGGCCGCCCACGGAATGCCGGTGCGGGATGCGAGTACCCCATGGTCAGAGGAGTACATGGACCTTGAGAAGCGGGCGATCACGCTCCATTGGTACGAGTCCATGGTCATTCCTGGCCTTCTGCAGACCGAGAGCTATATGCGGGCGCTCTTCCGCTGCCGCGTCCCCGCGTTTCTGCCCGAGGAGATCGAGTCCCTGGCCGCCCGGCGACTGACCCGGCTGGGGGTCCTGCACCGCAAGCCGCCCCCGAGTCTCAGCTTCGTCATCTCGGAAGCGGCGCTCCGCGACCGGATCGGCGGCGACGCCGTCTACGCCGAACAGCTGCGTCATCTGCTGGTCTGCATGGAGCTGCCGCACGTCACCGTCCAGGTACTGCCGGCCGGTGTGACGTACCACCCAGCCCTTTCCGGCTCATTCACCATGGTGGAGACCCCCGAACACGAACACCTCGGCTACTTCGAAGGCCAGCGCGGCAGCAAGCTCATCACCGACCCCGATGACGTCAGCATCCTGACCCAGCGATATGCGATGCTCCGGACCCAGGCCCTCAATCCCCTTGAGACTGAACGCCTGTTGGACCGCCTGCTAGGAGAGCTATGAGCGACACACCGAAGTGGTTCAAGTCCAGTTACAGCAGCAGCGACGGCGACCAGTGCGTCGAGGTGGCCGCCTGCGCGGAGGCCGTCCACGTCCGGGACTCCAAGGTCAGCGACGGCCCCGTACTGGACCTGGCGCCCGGCAGTTGGGCCGGGCTCACGCGGTGGGTCCGTACCGCTCCTTGATCAGCCGGCGCGTCAGCAGCGGGTGCGCGGCCACCGTGGCGCGTCCGGAAGGGAAGCGCCACGGTGGGCCAGCCCAGGGCCTGGGCTTACTGGTTCAGTGGGTACGAGTGCCGGCCCGTGACTTCGTCGATCTCGGCGTGGGCCTTCTGCAACAGCTCGGTCGACAGGTCCATGAGGGCCCGGGCGCCGGCGATCTCCTCCCCGACCCGTAGCTGCTCCGGGTCGGAGGGATGGCGCATGGCATACCCGTGCGCCCTGAGCTCCGTACCGTCCGGGAGCCTGACCATGGCCGCGGCGGTCGTGCGGTGGCCGTCCTCGGTGAACTCGATCTCCACATGCCACCCGACGAGCGTGGACACGATGCATCACCTCCAGGGTTTCACCCACCCTCCAGCGTGCGCCCGCACCCTCGGGAACGCTAGCGGGGACCGCCCCACCCGGATGGGGCCGGGGAGCTGATGCATTGCCCCTGCGGTGCGCAAGCCGGGCGAGAGGCGCTGCCTATGGTGACGCTTCCCGACCAATGAGCGACCAATGAGCAGGGGTGATCGTCCGCATGGGCACATTGCGTTGGCTGACCGCCGGAGAGTCCCACGGACCGGCGTTGGTGGCGACGCTGGAGGGGCTTCCCGCCGGTGTTCCCGTCAGCACCGGGCTCGTGGGCGAGCACCTGGCCCGGCGCCGGCTCGGCCACGGCCGGGGTGCGCGGATGAAGTTCGAGCAGGACGAGGTCACGTTCCTCGGCGGGGTGCGGCACGGGCTGTCGCTGGGGTCCCCGGTCGCGGTGATGATCGGCAACACCGAGTGGCCGAAGTGGGAGAAGGTCATGTCCGCCGACCCGGTGGATCCCGCCGAGCTGAAGGAAACGGGCCGGGGCGCGCCGCTGACCCGCCCGCGGCCCGGCCACGCCGACCTCGCCGGGATGCAGAAGTACGGCTTCGACGAGGCCCGGCCGATCCTGGAGCGGGCCAGCGCGCGGGAGACCGCGGCGCGGGTGGCTCTCGGCGCGATCGCCCGGTCGTTCCTGGCACGGGCCGCCGGGATCGAGATCGTCTCGCACGTCGTGGAGCTCGGCGCGGCCAAGGCCCCGTACGGCCTCTACCCGGTCCCCGGTGATGTGGAGGAGCTCGATGCCGATCCGGTGCGGTGCCTGGACGCGGATGCGGGCAAGGCGATGGTCGCGGAGATCGACCAGGCCCACAAGGACGGCGACACCCTCGGAGGTGTGGTGGAGGTGCTGGCGTACGGGGTCCCCGTGGGGCTCGGCTCGCACGTCCACTGGGACCGGCGACTGGACTCGCGTCTGGCCGCTGCGCTGATGGGGATCCAGGCCATCAAGGGCGTCGAGGTCGGCGACGGCTTCGGGCTCGCCCGGCTGCCCGGGTCGCGGGCCCACGACGAGATCGTCCCCACGGCGGCGGGGATCAAGCGGACCTCGGGGCGTTCCGGGGGCACCGAGGGCGGGCTGACCACGGGTGAGCTGCTGCGCGTACGGGCCGCCATGAAGCCCATCGCCACCGTGCCGAGGGCGCTGGCGACGGTGGATGTGGCGACCGGCGCGGCCACTGCCGCGCACCACCAGCGCTCCGACGTGTGCGCGGTGCCGGCCGCGGGCATCGTGGCCGAGGCGATGGTCGCGCTGGTGCTGGCCGACGCGGTCGTCGAGAAGTTCGGCGGGGACTCGGTGGACGAGACGCGGCGCAATGTCGAGTCCTACCTCGGGCACCTGCGGATCCGGTGAGCGGCGGCACCACCGGGTGACTTCCCGGGCGGACAGGCGGCGCGGATGAGGCTGCCGGGGGCGCGGGTGGCGGGCGGCGCGGTGGCGCTGCGTCATGCGCCCAAGGAGCGGGGGCGGTGACCCCACGCATCTCGCGCACCGGCGCGGACCGGATGCCCCCGGCGCCCCGCGCCGGACCGGGCCACCCCGGTCGGCCCTGCGGCTCCGCCGCGCGCGGGCACCCTAACGCGCCCACCGGCGCCCCTCCGGGGCCCCTGCCCCAGAGCACCCCCCTGCCACCTGCCGGCCCGCCGTGACCCGTACGAGCTCGGAGGCGGGCCCCGCGCTCGGCCAACGCCTGACGGCGTGCGAGGGAGGCCGCCGGGGCGGGCTGTCGGGAATCGCGTGCGAGCACGGGCGTCACAGCCTCGACCCGGCTACGCGCCGACGAACCGGGGCGCGCGCCGCAGGGCGGGGGCCTCGGGGGAGCTGACGGACTTGGGGAGACGGAGTTGTCGCATCCGGTTGGGGCCGAAAAGGTGAGAGGCGCTAGCGCGGGACCGCCTTGTCCGTCACCCACGGACCGGGCGCCGCCGCATACTTCCGGAGGTATTTCCATGTCTGAGCCGCTCCGCGTCGCAGTCATCATCGCAAGTGTCCGTGACGGCCGGTTCGGCCCGATCATCGCGAACTGGTTCGCGGGCGTCGCCCGGGAGCGGGCCGGCCTGGACATCGACGTGATCGACCTGATCGAGTACGACCTGCCGAACCAGCTGTCGCAGTCGCCCTCCGAGGCCACCCAGGCCGTGCTGGCCGGCGTCACGCCGCGCCTGGCCGCGGCCGACGCCTTCGTCGTCGTCACCCCGGAGTACAACCACTCCTACCCGGCCTCGCTGAAGACGCTGATCGACTGGCACACCACCGAGTGGCAGGCCAAGCCGGTCGGCTTCGTCGGCTACGGCGGCCTCGCCGGCGGCATGCGCGCCGTCGAGCACCTGCGCCAGATCTTCGCCGAGTGCCACATGGTCACGGTCCGCGACACCGTCGGTTTCCACGGTCCGTGGGGCCAGTTCGACGAGCAGGGCAACCTCATCGACCCCACCGAGGCGGACGCCGCGGCGAAGACCCTCCTCGACGCCCTGGAGTGGTGGGGCACCGCGCTGAAGGCCAAGAAGGCTCAGGTGCCGTACGGCGGCTGACCGACAGCCGCGCCACCCCACACGCTGATCGGCCCACCCTCCCGGGGTGCCCCGCAGCCCCCAGGAGCAGCAGATGAGCCTACGCACGCCCTCCGCCGGAACGGCCGAGCCACCCACACCACAACCCACCCACACGCTGGCCGGCAAGCCCGCCACCCGGTCCCCCAAGGGCCCGTCCGTCGCGCCCGTCGTGACGGCCATCTCGCTCCTCGGGATGCTGGTGGTGGGCCAGCTGTACGTGGCGATCCCCCTGCTCCCCGAGATCGGGCGGGCGTGGGGGGTGGACCAGGCATCGGCGACCTGGGCGACCTCCTCGTACGCGGTGACGTACGCGGTCGTCTCGCTCTTCAGCGGCGCGCTCGCCCGCCGCTTCGGCACCCGGGCGGTCCTGGTGGCGGGCGTGGGTGCGCTGGCGGTGGTGACCGCCTGCGTCCCGCTCGCCGAGTCGTTCGGCGCGGGACTGGCCCTCCGGGCCGGGCAGGGCCTGTTCGCCGGCGTTTACGTGCCGCTCGTGTACGCGTACCTCAACGCGCACATACCGGCGTCGAAGCTGCCGACCGCACTGACGATCGTCTCCGCCTGCATGGCGGGGACGATCGTGATCGGACAGGTGGAATCCCAGCTGCTGGCCGCCGTCGTCGGCTGGCGCGGCACCTTCTGGGTGACCGCTCCCCTGCTGCTGGCGGGGGCCCTCGTCCTGCGGCGGGTGCTGTCGGGGGTCGATCCCGCGCAGACCTCGGACGCCGCCTCCGCGCCCGGCGCCGGGCGGCGCAGGCTGTGGGGCGGGCTGGTGCCGCTGTACATCGTCGGCCTCACCTGCGCCAGCACCATGACGGCCGTCTACACCAGTGTGCAGCTCTACGGTCCCGCCGAACTGGTCGGCGACGGCCAGGCGATGCTGACGCTGCGCGCCACCGCGATCCCGGCGCTGGTCCTGGGCGTGCTGGTGGCGCCGCTGCTGGGCCGGATACCGGCCCGGCCGCGCGGAGCCGGTGCGTTCGCGGTCGCGGCGGCGGGGATCTGCGGTGCGGGACTGTTCGGCGGCACCACCGCCGGACTGGCCGGATCCATGTTCGTCTTCATGCTGGGCGTGGCCGCGATCGGGCCGGCCGTGGTGCAGGAGATCGGCGCGGCGGCGGGCACGGCCCACGGAGTCATGGCGACCGCCCTGTACGGCTTCACCATCAACATCGGCGGCGGGCTGGGAGCGCAGATCCCGCTCGCGTTCGGCGAGGTGAGGGGCGTCGGACTGTTCATGTCGGCGCTGCTCGGGGGCTGCGTGGTGCTGCTGGTGGCGACCGGCCGCCGGCGCCGCGCCGCCGCCGCGACCACCGCTCCCGCCGCGACCGCTTCCGCGGGCACCTGACGTAGGGACGCGAGGCGACGCGTACACCGGTGCGGCGTACGGGCTCACGGCCCGACCGACGCGCCGGCTCGCGGGGCTCGCGCGCTTACCGGCGCACGTGCCCGACCGGACCGGCGTACGGCCCAGTCCCGGCAGCGGTAGGTGCCGCCCAGCGCCCCTCCCGCCCCTGACCCGCACCTCACCGGCGTACGGACCGCTCCCCGGCCCCCGCGTCCGCCCCCGCGCCTACGCCCCGCGCGCGCGCCGACCTGACGGACGGCCCCGCCTACCTGACGTACTGAGACCGCGGCCCTCGGCACGGGGCGGTCCACGGAACAGGATCGTCCCAAGGCCCCGGCACCTGAACGTCCGGAAACGAGCGGGGGCGGTCGAAAGGGAGTTCCGCACGTCATGACGAACATCGCTGTCATCTACTACTCGTCCACCGGCTCCACCCACAAGCTGGCCGAGGCCGCCGCCAACGCGGCCGAGAAGGAGGGCGCGGAGGTCCGCCTCCTGCGCATCGCGGAGATCGCGCCCAACGGTGAGGCCGCGAGCCGTGACGGCGCCGCCGGCCACCAGGACGCCACCAAGGACATCCCCGTGGCCACCCTGGCGGACCTGGAGTGGGCCGACGGCATCCTCCTCGGCACCCCGGTGCACTTCGGGCTGGCCGCTCCTCAGCTGATGCACTTCATCAACTCCACCTCCAAGCTGTCGATCGACGGCAAGCTGCTCAACAAGGCCGTCTCCGCCTTCGCTTCCGGCTCCGCCGCCCACGGCGGCCAGGTCTCCGCGATCCTCGCCCTGCACAACGCGATCACCCACTGGGGCTCGGTCATCGTCTCCACCGGTTCGACGGACCCGGTCCTGTACAAGCCGAAGAACGGCAACCCGTACGGCGCCTCCGCCGTCGTCGGCGGCAACCCGGGCCAGGTGCCCGAGGAGAACCTGGAGGCCGCGGCCTTCCAGGCGCGCCGCACGCTCCAGGTCGCCTCGGTCGTGAAGACCCTGGACGCCTGATGATCTCGGACGTGCTGGCCACCGCCTACCTGGCCCGGATCGGCGCCTCGCGCCCGGCTCGGGCGGACCTGGCGGCGCTCTGCGAGCTGACGGAACGCCATGTGCTGACCGTCCCGTTCGAGAACCTCGACTACCACCTGGACCAGGACATCCACCTGGACGAGCGGGCCGTCGAGAAGATCGTGCACCAGGGGCGCGGCGGTGGCTGCTACGAGGTGAACCCGGCCTTCGGACTCCTGCTTCAGTCGCTCGGCTGCCAGGTGGAGATCCTCGCCGCGCGCGTGCACCGCCCGGGCGGGCTCGGCGCTCCGCTGGGCCACCTGGTGCTGCGCGTGACCGTGGAGGAGACCGCGTACCTCGTGGACGTCGGTTTCCGCCGCAACCCGCGGCGGCCGCTGCTGCTGGGGACCGAAGCCGTGCAGTACGACCCGCAGGGCGCGTACCGCTTCGGCGCTCCGGAGCAGGGCGAATTCGACCTCGTGCTGGACGGCGAGCCGATGTACCGGGTGGACGGCCGGGCGCGCGAGCTCGGCGAGTTCAAGCCGTCGCTGTGGTGGTTCCGCACCTGCCCGGACTCGCCGTTCCTCCAGGACGTGTTCTGCTCGCTGCCCACGGTGGAGGGGCGGATCACGCTCAAGGGGCGCACCCTGACCCGGCGTGTCGGCGACGAGCTCACCGAGGAGCACCTCGCGGACGACGTCCAGGTGTTCGAGGCCTACCACAAGTACTTCGGGATGACACTGGACCGGCTGCCCGCCGAGCCGGTACGGCCGGAAGGGTCGAGCGGCGTCGCCGTCGAGTAGCCCTGCCCGGCAGCCCATTCCGACCGCCGGACCTTCCGACCGCCGGACCTTCCGACCGCAGGCCCGTAGGTCATCCGCAGGCCGTCCGCCGGTTCCACAGGTCAAAAGATCCGTAGATCCGTAGATCCGTAGATCCGTAGATCCGTAGATCCGTAGATCCGTAGATCCGCCGCAGTCACAGGCGCAGCCGTCCGCGGTTCCCCCTGCGCCGCCACCCCCCGCACCGCTGTTTCCTCCAACTCCAACGGGTACCTCTTTCCCCCCTCATCAGGAGCCACGATGACCGCGTCTGTCACCGCGCCCGTCACCGCGCCCGCGCCCGTCACCGCGCCGTCCGAACTGCCCGACGCGTTCCTGCGGGCCTTCAACGCACGCGACCTGGAGGCGATCGACCGTCTCTTCGAGCCGGGGGCGGTACGCGTCCTCACCCCGGGCCAGGTGGTCACCGGCGCCGGCCGGCGCGCCGCGACCAGCAGCTTCCTGGCGCTCGGAATCCCGATGAAATTGACGGTGCGCCACTGCTACGAATACGACGACCTGGCGCTGCTGCTGTGTGACTATCTCATCAAGGGCGTTAAGCCGGACGGCACTTCCGTACACCACGAGGGCACGGCCACGGATGTGGTGCGCCGGGGCGCGGACGGTGTGTGGCGCTACGCGATAGACAATCCGCCGGGTGTCGACCGCGAAACCCCGAAGCCCTGAGGCCTGCCCGCACCTGAGGCCCCGGAGATCCTGAGGCCGAGCCCCTAAGGCCGAGCCCCTAAGGCCTGCGGCCGTCCCCTGAAATCCAAGGTCCTGAGGCCTGTAGAGCACGAATTCCCACGAAGAGAGACTGAAAAGCCGATGACCAACGTCGCCATTGTTTACTACTCGGCCACCGGAAACATCCACAAGCTCGCGGTGGCCGCCGCCGACGCCGCGGAGAAGGCCGGCGCCCAGGTGCGGCTGCGCCGCGTCGCCGAGATCCAGGAGACCACGCTCGCGCCCAACTACACCGAGTGGACGCAGGCATACGAGGAGCACACCGGCGGCAGCAGCCGTGAGGTGGAGATCGCCACCATGGACGACCTGGACTGGGCCGACGCGGTCATATGGGGCACCCCGGGCCGCTACGGCGCGATGGCGGGGCCGCTCAAGCACTTCATCGACCAGACCTTCGAACTCCACGCCCGCGCGGGCCTGAAGAACAAGGCCATGTCCTCCTTCACCTCGACGGGGACCCAGCACGGCGGCCAGGAATCGACCATCCTGTCGCTGTCGAACGTCTTCTACCACTGGGGCGCCATCATCGTGCCGCCGGGCGTCACCGACCCGATCCTCCTGGCGCCGAGCAACGGCAACCCGTACGGCGTGAGCGCCACTTCCGGCCTCCAGGCCGTTCCCGGCCAGCTCGCGCAGAACGTGACCGAGGACAATCTGGCAGCGGTCGGCTACCAGACCGTGCGCACGATGGAGATCGCCGCGGCGATCAAGCAGGGGCTGGGCAAGTAATTCGCGCCCGGCCGGCGCGCGTCCCACGGCCCCCGCCTGACCGGCGCCCGTCCTGCGGACAGCGGAAAGAGCCCGTAGCGGAACTCCCGCTACGGGCCTTTTCATGCGCACACGGGCCGGAACGGACCTGAAAGAACGCGAACGGCCCTGAACCGGCTTCGAACGACCCTGAGCGGCCCTGAACAACCCCGGACAACCCCAACGCGCCGGCCCGAACGCCCGGACACATGCAACACATGCACGGCACACTGATTTCGCGCCATGATCCACGACCTGATTGCACCGAGCTGACACAGTAAAACGTCTGCTATTGGGCCAGCGGACCGCCGGTGCGAACTTGAATACATGCTCCGGATTCCCAAGAACAAGACGCCGCTCTACCTCGGCCTCGTCGCCGAGGAGGCTGCCGCCAAGTTCGGCGCCAACACCATCACGCTCGACCGCACCATGGACGCCCTCCCCGAGGCCGGCCAGGTCCTGACGGTCGCCCACTTCGCGGAACTGATCGCCGAGATGGCGAACCGCCTCTGGGCCACCGGTGTCCGGCCGAGCGACCACGTCGTCATCCACAAAACCAATAATTTCGACATCACCCTGCTCGCCTGCGCGACGGCCCGCATCGGCGCCGTCCCGGTGATGCTCTCCGCCCACCTGGACGGGGAGACCATCAACGCGCTGCTGCAGCGCCTCCCCTCCCCCACCCTGCTGACGGACGCCGCCAAGCTGCGCGGCTCGCTGGCCGGCTCGCCGCTCGCGGAACTCACCGCGCGGGTCATCTCCGTCACCGAGCCGGTCGAGGGCGCCATCACCCTCGGCGACCTGGCGGGCGCCCCCGAGCGCACGCCGGTGACGCTGCACCCGGACTCGCACGCGATCATGACCCACACCTCGGGCACCACCGGCATACCGAAGCTCGTGGTGCACTCCGCCCGCTCCATCGGATCGCGCTACCGCTGGCAGGACAAGGTCGTCAGCATGCTGCGCCAGCGCGAACCGATCCTGATGCACGTCAGCTACGTGCACTCGCGGATGTACCCCGGCATCGCGGCGATGATGCTGCGGAACAAGCCGATGGTGTTCCTCGACGACGCCGAGCCCGGCAAGGTCGCCGACGCGATGGTCAAGTACCGTCCCGGGGTCTTCGAGACGCACCCCAACTCATTCCTGGAGTGCGAGTCGATCCTCGACGACCCGCGCAAGCCCTTCTCCACCGTCCGCTTCTACAACAGCACCTTCGACGCCATCCACCCGGGCACGATGGACAAGTTCCTGCGCGCCTCGGAGCGGACGAACCCCGTCTTCCTCCAGGTCTACGGCCAGAGCGAGTGCGGCCCGCTGGTGGCCCGCCCGTACACCCGCAAGACCGTCATGAAGGCCGACGGCCGCTGCCAGGGCTACGCGACCCCGGGCATCACCAAGTACCGCCTGGTGCCCCGCAACGGCAAGAAGCCCTCCCGCGAGAACCCGGGCTACATCGACGTGCAGACCGCCGGCCGCGCCCTGACCTACTACGGCGAGGGCGAGCGCTTCGAGAAGCAGCTCGACGGCGACTGGTGGCGCGGCGGCGACGTCGGCTACCGCACCAAGTGGGGCTGCCTGCACCTGCTCGACCGCGAGGTCGACCAGATCCCGACCATCCACTCCACCCTCGAAGTCGAGGACACCGTCCTGCACCGGCTGCCGGAGCTCACCGAGCTCATCATCGTGCCGGGCCCCAAGCAGGAGCCGGTGCCCGTCGTCTGCACCAAGGACGACGCACCGCTGGACCTCGCCCGCTGGAGCCGCGCGATCGCGGACCAGTCGGACATGGCGGATCCGATCCAGATGAAGTTGAGCGAGCTTCCCCGGACGGCCACCGCCAAGATCAAGCGCCTTGAGCTGGCCCGCCGGCTGGCCGACCAGGTGACCCACGAACTGGCTTCCTGACCAGAACGGCACCAAAGGCACCACAGCCGCCACCCGCATCACCCGGTGCCACAGGCACCACCCGTTTCGCCTCGCTTCACCCCGCTTCACCCCGCGTCACCGCGTCACAGCGACCCCCAGACCATCCCCCGACCCGACACCGGGAGCTGTACACACCATGTCTTCGACCCCGATCGCCCAGGACGGCCGGCGCAAGCGCCTCGGCTTCACTCTGGCTCTGCTGGCCTTCGCCCAGCTGATCATCTCCATCGACTACAACATCGTCTACGTGGCCCTCCCGGACATCGGCTCCGGGCTCGGCTTCTCCGCCCAGACCCTCCAGTGGGTCGTCAGCGCCTACGCCGTCGCCTTCGGCGGATTCCTCCTCCTCGGCGGCCGGGCCTGCGACCTCTTCGGCCCGCGGCGCATGTTCGTCCTCGGCCTCGGCCTCTACGCCGGCTCCTCGCTGCTCGGCGGCCTCGCCGGCTCCCCCGAGGTGCTGATCGCCGCCCGCGCGATCCAGGGCATCGGCGGCGCGTTCCTCTTCCCCGCCACCCTCACCCTGGTCTCCACCAGCTTCGCGGAGGGCAAGGAGCGCAACCGCGCCTTCGCCGTCTGGGGCACCGCCGGTGGTAGCGGCATGATCGTCGGCTCGCTGCTCGGCGGCGTGCTGACCGAGTCCTTCGGCTGGGAGTCCGTCTTCTACGTCAACGTGCCGCTGGCCGGCATCGCGATGTTCCTCGCCTTCCCGCTCATCAAGCCCGACACCAACGTCAGCACCGGCCGCAGCTTCGACCTGATGGGTGCGCTGACCTCCACCGTCGGCATCACCGCGATCGTCTTCGCCCTCGTCCAGGGTCCGGAGTCCGGCTGGACCGCCCCGGTCGTCCTGAGCGCCCTCGCCATCGGCGTGGTCCTGCTCGTCGCCTTCTTCGTCATCGAGAAGAAGTCCTCCGACCCGCTGCTGCCGCTGAGCCTCTTCAAGAACCGCAATCTCACCACCGCCGTCGGCGTGACCTTCTTCTACATGGCCACCTTCGGCACCCTGCTCTACTTCCTGACCGTCTACTTCCAGGGCGTCCACGGCTACAGCCCGCTGGAGACCGGCATCGCCTTCCTGGTCCCGATGGTCGCCATCGCCATCGGCGCCCAGACCGCCGGCGGCCTCGCCACCAAGCACGGCATCCGCGCCATCATGGTCTCCGCGATGGTCATCGGTGTCATCGGCACCGCGATCCTCGGCTTCACCCTCGCCACCGACGCCACCTACTGGCTCCTCGTCCCGGGCCTGATCATCATGGGTCTCGGCCAGGGCGCCGGCTACACCCTGATGTTCGGTGCCGCCGCCATCGGCGTCTCCCCCGAGGAGCAGGGCATCGCCTCCGGTGTCGCCTCCACCACCCAGCAGATCGGTGGCGCCGTCGGCCTCGCCGTCCTGGTCGCCATCGCCAACTCCGGTCTGGAGGGCCAGACCGGTGAAGCGCTCCGCGCCGCCACCACCGACGGTCTGCGCACGGCGGTCTTCATCGCCGCGGCGGGCATCGTCATCACCGCGCTGATCTCCCTCGGCCTGAAGAAGCCCGAGCAGAAGGCGACGCCGGCCGCGCCGGCCGCCGACCGCAAGGCGGAGACCGCCGGCGTCTGATCCGGCCCGAGGAACCGACGCCCCCACGCCCCGACTACGCACCGGAGCACCGGCGCCCAACACGGCGAGAGCCCTTACCCCGATCGGGTAAGGGCTCTCGCCGTTGGCGTGGGCGGCCGGGATCAGGAGCCGGCGAGCAGGGCTTCGGCCGAGTCGGGCAGTTCACGGCCCAGCAGGGAGCGCAGCAGCGGATAGGCCGCGGCGTCCCCGGCGAGGATCCCGCCGAGCAGGCTGTCGCCCTCGGAGTCGAGCACGAGCTTCACGTACACCTCCCCGCCCGCGGACTCCCGTACGAATTCCAGCGCGCCCGGCGTCTGCGCGTGGGCGTCGCCGAAGGAGGCGACGTCCACGCCCATCAGCTTGAGCTTCGTGGACATGTCGGCGCCGGGGAAGCGGGTCGGCCCCTCGCCCAGGAGCTGCCCGGCGACGGCCTCCGCCATCCGGTAGCCGGGGGCGACCAGGCCGTAGCAGCGGCCCTCGACGGCCGCGCACTCGCCGATGGCCCAGACGTACGGGTCCGGGGTGCGGCAGTGGTCGTCCACGAGGAACCCGCCGCGCTCGCCGCGCGGCAGGTCGGCGGGGCCGGCGAGGGAGTCCGCGGGCCGTACGCCGGCGGAGAAGACGACGAGCCCCGTCTCGATCGACGTACCGTCCGCGAAGACCAGGCGCGCCACCCGGCCGTCCGGACCCGCCTCGATGTGGCTGGTCGCCACGCCCAGGTGCGTGGTGACGCCGAGCCGGCCGACGAGCAGGTCGAGCACCCGCCCGCCGCCCTCGTCCACCTGGACGGGCATCAGCCGCGGGGCCATCTCCACGACGTGCGGGGCCAGGCCCAGCAGCCGCAGGCCGTTCGCGGCCTCCAAGCCGAGCAGGCCGCCGCCGATCACCACCCCGGTGGTGGTGCCGGCGGCGGCCTGACGGATCGCGTCGAGGTCGTCGAGGGTGCGGTACACGCAGGCGCCCGGCAGGTCGCGGCCGGGGACGGGCGGCACGAAGGGCACGGAGCCGGTGGCGAGCACGAGGGCGTCGTAGGAGAGGTGCCCTCCGTCCTCCAGCGTCACGGTGCGGGCCGCGCGGTCAATGCCGACGGCCCTGGTGGAGTGACGGAACTCCACCAGGGCGTCTTCGTACATGTCGGGTTTCACCAGGCTCAGCCCGGCGGGGGTGGCGCCGTCGAGGGCCGAGGAGAGCCTGACCCGGTCGTAGGCGGGGTGTCGCTCGGCGCCGAGGACCACCACCCGCCACAGTCCGTCCCGGTCGCGGGAGCGGACCTCCTCCACGAGGCGGTGGCCGGTCATTCCGTGGCCGATGACGACGAGGGTGCGGGTCTTCATGCGGTGCCGTCCTTAGGGGTGCGGACCACCGCTCCGGCTCAACTGCCGGTCGCGGCAGGTCTGGTGTGGGAAAGGGAGGCGCAGATCGCTTCCACTTGGCGGGTGCAGCCGCCGCAGCCGGTGGTGGCACGGGTGGCGGCGGCCAGTTCGGGGAGCCGGCGGGAGCCGGCGTGCCACGCCTCGGTGAGGTCGCGGTGCGTGACGTTGTTGCACAGGCACACGACGGTCTCGGGGCTCAGCTCGGTGGAGCCGGGTCGCGCCACTCGGGGGGCCCGGCCCAGGAGCAGGCTCAGCCGGTCACGCGGGACGGGCAGGTCGTGGACGTACAGCTCGGTGGTGGTGGCGATGGCCCGGTCGAAGCCGAGCAGGACCCCGGCGACGATGCGTTCGCCGGCGAGCTCCAGACGGGCGTAGCGGGCGTTCGCCGGGTCGTTGAGGGTGATCGCCTCCTCGGCTGGGACACTGCCCGGGATACCGAGGACGACCAGGCCGGGGCCGGCGATGCGGGGCCGCAGCACCCGGCGGGCGGCGGCCACGCCGCGCGCTCCGGTGGCGAGGTGGCGGGCCAGCGCTTCGGCCTGGGCCCAGCCGGAGGCGAGGGATCCGCCGCGGCCGCCGCGGTGCTCGGCGCAGTCGCCGAGGGCGTGGATCAGCGGGTCGTCGGTGCGCAGGCAGTCGTCGACGACGATGCCGGTGCGCACGCTCAGCCCGGCGGCGCGGGCCAGTCCGGTCTCCGGCAGCACACCGGTGCACAGCAGGAGGGTGGCGACGGGCAGGGTGCGGCCGTCGGCGAGGGTCAGGGCGCCGGGGGTGTAGGCGGCGGCCGGCTGGCCGGTGACGACCTCCACTCCGGCGGCCGCGAGCCGGTCGCAGACGAGGGCCCCGGCGGTCCGGTCGAGGAGGTGGTCCATCGGCCAGGGTCCGGGGTGCACGAGGGTGACCGGGCGGTCCATGGCGGCCAGCGCGAAAGCCGCCTCCACCCCGAGGGAGCCCGCGCCGAGGATGGTCACGGGGGTACGGGCAGCCACGGCGGCCGGATCGGTGAGGCGGGCGCAGTCGGCGAGCGTACGGAGGGTGGCGACGCCCGCGGCCGGAGCGCCGTCGGGCGTGCGCAGGCCCGGCAGGGCGGGCAGCAGCGGTGTCGCGCCGGTGGCCAGGACGAGCCGGCCGTACGGGAAGACCTGCCCGTCGGCGGTGTGCACGCGGCGCCGGGCCCGGTCGATGCGGACGGCGCAGACGCCGGTGTGGACGCGGGTGTCCCCGGGCGGCGGGGGCAGCTCCATCGCGGCGGGCGGGAGGCTTCCGTCGAGCGCGGAGGTGAGCAGCGCCCGGTGGTAGGCGGGGGCGTCCTCGGCACCGAGGACGGTGACGGGGTCCGTGCAGCCGAAGTGGCGCAGCCGGTCGAGGAGTTGATGGGCGGCGGGTCCGTTGCCGACGATGAGGACCGGCGTGACGGGACGGGCGTCCCCTCCGGGCACGGTCGCGGTCATGATCAGCCCTCCTGGAGGCGTGTGGCACCGGACGCGCCGGGCGCGGACGGGACGGACGGGACGGACAGGACGGACAGGACGGACGGGACGGACGGGACGGACGGGACGGATGCCGGCGCGGCGGCGGGCGGCGGGCCCGCCTGTGCGGGCGACACGGGCCCTGGGGCGCCGCGTACGGCGTCGGCCGCCGCCTCCGCATGGGCCGGGCGGGGCGCGGCCCCGGAGGCGGGGGCCGCGGGCTCGGGCCGGGCCGGCTCGGCGGCGCGGACGGGGGACGCCCCGGCCGGTGGATCGGCGGGGGCGAGGCTGACCGCGCAGACCTTGAACTCGGGCATGCGGCTGCGCGGGTCGAGGGCGTCGTTGGTGAGCAGGTTGGCCCGCCCGGCGCCCGGGAAGTGGAACGGCAGGAAGACGGTGTCGGTGCGCAGGGTGGGGTCGAAACGGACCCGCGCCAGCGTGGAGCCGCGCGCCGAGGTGACCCGTGCGTGGGCGCCGTCGGTGAGGCCGGCCCGGGCGGCCGTGTCCGGGTGGACCTCCAGATGCGCCTCGGGGGCGGCCGCGATCAGCTGCGGCACCCGGCGGGTCTGCGCGCCGGACTGGTACTGGGCCAGCACCCGCCCGGTCGTGGCGTACAGCGGGTGCTCCGCGTGCGTCTCCTCGGCCGGCGGGCGGTGTTCGACGTCGGCGAAGCGGGCGCGGCCGTCCGGGTGGGCGAACCGTTCCAGGAAGAGCCGCGGCGTGCCGGGGTGGTCACCGGCTCCGGCGGGATCGCCCGGGCACGGCCAGTGCAGCGCCTCCCCCGCGTCGAGCCGCTCGTAGCTGATGCCGGAGTAGTCGGCGGGCCCGCCGGCCGAGGCGCGGCGCAACTCCTCGAAGACGGCGCGCGGCTGAGCCGGATAGCGCTCGGGCAGGTCGCCCAGCCGGGTGGCGAGGCCGCGCAGGACCTCCAGGTCGGAGCGGGCCCCGGCGGGCGGGTCGAGGAGCCGGCGGCGGCGCAGGACGCGGCCTTCGAGGTTGGTCATCGTGCCTTCCTCCTCGGCCCACTGGGTGACGGGCAGCACCACGTCGGCCATGCGGGCGGTCTCGGAGGGCACGAAGTCGGCGACGACGAGCAGGTCGAGGGAGGACAGCCGTTCGGCGACGTGCGCGGAACGCGGCGCGGATACCACCGGGTTGGCGCCGAAGACGAGCAGGGCGCGCGGCCCGTTGTCGGTGCCCAGCGCGTCGAGGAGTTCGTAGGCGCTGCGGCCCGGCCCGGGCAGGACCGCCGGATCGACGCCCCAGACGCCCGCCACGTGCGCGCGGGCCGCCGGGTCGGTGATCATGCGGTAGCCGGGCAGCTGGTCGGCCTTCTGCCCGTGCTCGCGCCCGCCCTGGCCGTTGCCCTGGCCGGTGATGCAGCCGTAGCCGCTGCCCTCGCGGCCGGGCAGGCCGAGGGCGAGGGCCAGGTTGATGAACGCGGCGACGGTGTCGGTGCCCTTGCTGTGCTGCTCGGCGCCGCGCCCGGTCAGGACGTACGCGCGGGAGGCGGCGGCCAGCATCCGGACGGCTTCGCGCTGGTCGCTGACGGGCACGCCGGTGACCTTCTCGACGCGCTCGGGCCACCAGGAGGCGGCGCGCTTCCACGCGGCGTCGAAGCCGGTGGTGCGCCGGTCGACGTACTCCCGGTCGCTGCGCCCCTCGACCACCAGGATGTGGAACAGGCCGAGGGCGAGGGCGAGATCGGTGCCGGGGCGCGGCTGGAGGTGGAGGGCGGCGCGCTCGGCGGTGGGGGTGCGGCGCGGGTCGATGACGATCAGCCGGGCGGTGGTGAGGTGGCGCATCAGCGGGGGCATCGTCTCGGCGGGGTTGGCGCCGGCGAGCAGGACGGTGTCGGCGGAGCCGAGGTCGGTGACGGGGAAGGGCAGTCCGCGGTCGAGGCCGAAGGCGGCGTTGCCGGCGGCGGCGGCCGAGGACATGCAGAAGCGGCCGTTGTAGTCGATCTGGCTGGTGCCGAGGGCCAGGCGGGCGAACTTGCCGAGCAGGTACGCCTTTTCGTTGGTGAGGCCGCCGCCGCCGAAGACGCCGACGCCGTCCGGGCCGTGCTCGGCGCGGATCCGGGCGAGGGAGGCGGCGATCGTGTCGAGGGCGGTGTCCCAGTCGGTGGGGCGCAGGGTCCCCTCGGCGTCGCGGACGAGGGGGGTCCGCAGCCGGTCGGGGGTGGTGAGCAGCGCCGGGGCGGTCCACCCCTTCTGGCACAGGCCGCCGCGGTTGACGGGGAAGTCGGGATCGGGCTGGACGGTGACCTCACCGCCCTCGGCTCCGGTGGGGCGGGCGCCGGCGGCGGAGCCCGTGCCGGACGGGGTCTGCGGGGCGGCACCCGGGGCTGCGCCCGTACCGGCGCTGAGCAGGGTGCCGCATTGCAGGGCGCAGTACGGGCAGTGCGTGGCCACCTGGCCGGCCTGCGCCGGCGCGAGCTCGGCGTCACGCATGGACCGACTCCGTGGGGCGGGATCCGGCGGACGCGGAGGCGGAGGCAGTGGCGGAGGCAGTGGCGGACGCGGAGGCAGTGGCCGATGCCGCCACCGAGGCGGCCGCGGCCCGCTCGCGGCGGACGTACACGATCCAGGTCACGGCCGCGCACACTGCGTAGTAGCCCAGGAAGGACAGGAAGGCGGGGGTCCCGTTGGCCGCGCCGCCGCTGTAGGCGCCGCGGAAGGCGAGGTTGATGGCGACTCCGCCCAGCGCCCCGACCGCACCCGCGATGCCGATGGCCGCACCGGCCAGCTTGCGCGCGGTGGCGAAGGAGCTGGTGGCGTCGCCCCCGGCGACGATGCGGGCTTCGGCGTCCCGGGCGAAGGCGGTGGGGATGAGCTTGTAGGTGGAGCCGTTGCCGATGCCGCTGAGGATGAACAGCGCGGTGAAGCCGGCGATGAAGACCGGCAGCGAGTGCTGCGCCGAGGCGATGAGCAGGACGCCGGTTCCCAGGCCCATGCCGCCGAAGATCAGCAGGCTGACCCGGGCGCCGCCGAACTTGTCGGCGAGCCAGCCGCCGAAGGGACGGGCGAAGGAGCCGAGCAGCGGACCGAGGAAGGTGTACGAGGCCGCCTGGAGCGGGGTGGAGCCGAACTGCGTCTGCAGGACCAGCCCGAAGGCGAAGCCGTAGCCGATGAAGGAACCGAAGGTGCCGATGTACAGCAGGGAGATGAACCAGGTGTCGCGGTGGGCGAGGGCCTGGCGCTGGGCGCCCGGAGCGGTGCGGACGGCGGAGATGTTGTCCATCTTCACCGCGCACAGCAGGGAGATGAGCACGATGAGCGGCAGGTACACGGCGGCGACGTAGGCGGGGTGGGTGTCGCCGACGGTGGAGATGACGAGCAGGCCGAGCAGCTGGACGGCCGCGACGCCGAGGTTGCCGCCGCCGGCGTTGAGGCCCAGCGCCCAGCCCTGGTGCCGGTGGGGGAAGAAGCTGGTGATGTTGGTCATCGAGGAGGCGAAGTTGCCCCCGCCGACCCCGCCGACCGCGCTGATCAGCAGGAACACCCACAGCGGGGTGCCGGGCCGCTGGATGAAGTACACCGTCGCCACGGCCGGGATCAGCAGGATCGACGAGGCGAAGACGGTCCAGTTGCGGCCGCCGAAGCGGGTGACGGCCCAGCTGTACGGCGGACGCAGCAGGGCGCCGACGAGGGTGGGGGTGACGACGAGGAGGAACTTCTCGTCCGGCGCGAAGCCGAGGCCGATCTCGGGCGTCATGAACAGCACCAGGACCGACCACATGCTCCAGACGGAGAAGCCGATGTGTTCGGAGGCGACGGACAGGAAGAGGTTGCGGCGGGCGATGCGCTTGCCGCCGCGCTCCCAGTACTGCTCGTCCTCGGGGTCCCAGTCCTCGATCCAGCGCCCCTTGGCGGATCTCATGGCACTCATCTGACCTGTCTCCCTCTGTCTGTCAGGCGGGTTGTCGCTGTCGGATTGGCGTTCATGAAGTGCGTCCATGAAGGACGACCACGCAGGGCGGTCATGCAGGGCGGTCATGAAGGGCGTTCAGGAGCGGCCCGGGGACGGTGCGCCGGCCAGCGCGCGGTCGACGAGGGCGCCCGCCCCGCCGCTGTAGCCGGCGGGATCGCACAGCCGCGCGACGGCGGCGGCGTCGAGCCCGTGCCCGGGCATCCCGGCGAGGACCGCGCCCAGGGTCCGCCCGCTCGCCGCCGCCTCGACCGAGGCCTCGGTGAGCAGCTGCTTCGCGGCGGCCTTGCCCAGGCGCGGCGCGAGCCGGGCCGCGATGCGTTCGGAGACGATCTGGCCCCCGGTGAGGCCGAGGTTCTCCCGCATCCGCTCGGGCCGGACCTCCAGCCCCTCGGCGAGCTCGACGGCGGTGTGCGCCGCGCCGCCGGTGAGCCGCAGGGCTTCGCGCAGCAGCTGCCATTCGGCGTGCCAGACGCCACCGGAGCGCTCGTCCTCGGTGACCAGGCACTGCGTCAGACCGGCGGCGATCACCGGGACCTGGAGGGCGGCGGCGCGGATCAGGGTGGCGAGCACCGGGTTGCGCTTGTGCGGCATCGCGGAGGAGCTGCCCCGGCCGGCGGCGGCCGGCTCGGCGACCTCCCCGACCTCGGTGCGGGTCAGCGACTGCACGTCGACCGCGATCTTGCCGAGGGCTCCGGCCGTGAAGGCCAGCGCGGCGGCGAGATCGGCGAGCGGCGTGCGCAGCGCGTGCCAGGGCAGGACCGGGCGGGCGAGTCCGGTCTCGGCGGCGAAGGCGTCCACCAGCCGGTCCAGGTAGGGGGGTTCGGTGCAGGCGGCCACCTCGGGCCGGTCGATGGCCGCGTACTCCAGGTAGCCGGCGAGGGTGCCGGCGGCCCCGCCGAGCGAGACGGGCAGGCCTTCTCGCAGGACGCGGGCCAGGCGGGCGTCGGCGTCGAGGACGAGGCGGTGCCAGCCCGCCGCCTTGAGGCCGAAGGTGGTCGGTACGGCGTGCAGGACCAGGGTGCGGCCGGGCATCAGGGTGTCGCGGTGTGCCGCGGCCAGGGCCGCCAGGGCCCGCGCGGTCCGCGCCAGATCGGCGCGGACCAGACACAGGGTACGGGCGGCCACCAGCATGGCGCCGGTGTCGAAGATGTCCTGGCTGGTGGAGCCGCGGTGGACGTAGTCCGCGGCCTGCGGATCGCGCTCGCGGACGGCCGCGGTGAGCGCCTGGACCAGGCCCACGACCGGGTTGGCGGTCTCCCGCGAGGCGAGCGCGAGGGCCCGCAGGTCGAAGTGCTCGGCCCGGGCGGCCTCCGTGATGGTGTCCGCGGCGGACTTCGGCAGGGTGCCGAGTCCCGCCTGGGCCCTGGCCAGGGCGGCCTCGGCGTCGAGCATGGCCTGGAGCCACGCCCGGTCGCCGACGGCCGCCTCGGCCGGGGTGCCGGCCCGCACGGGGGAGAGCAGGCCGGCGTCCATGAGGAGGTCGCCCTCGGTCATACGATCACGCCGGGCAGGTGGTCGTCGGCGCCCACGGCGTCGGTGACGGGGCGGATGCCCGCCGGGACGCTCGCGACGGGCGGCAGGGCCAGCACGGCGCGGGCGATGGCGTCGGAGTCGCCGAGGGTGACGGAGTCCACGCCGGGGCGGATGCCTGCGGCGGTGACCCAGTGCACGGACTCGGTGGGCACGCCGTAGGCGAAGCGGCGCGGGTGGGCGGCGCCGCGGGCGTCGATGAGCCGGTACGGGCGCTCGGTGACGGCGAGGCCGCCGGTCTGGTAGCCGCCCTGGCCGCCGGTGACGACGTACGGCTTGGCCTGGTCGGTGTCCAGCAGGTGCTGGAGCAGCGGGTCGGCCGTGCGCCGCAGGTCCGGCTCGGGCAGCCGGGCCTCGATGAGCACCTGCGCCTTGATGACCGCGCCGGGCACGCTCTCGGACTCGGCCAGGTACGTCTGGGTGCTGGTGTCGATGCGGACCTGCGTGCCGGGACCGGTGAGGGTGAGGATGCCCGCCTCGATCAGGGCGATCATCTCCTCGATGCGGGTGGCCGGCGGGCCGATGGAGAGGAAGCCGTTGAGCGGGGTGTACCAGCCTTCGAGGTCGTCGCGGTGCGAGTCCCCGTCGAGGCCGCCGTGGTCGACGGCGAGGCGGACCTCGTTGCGCAGGTCGCGCAGGACGTCCAGGGCCGACTTGAGCGGGCCGTTGACGTTGCCCTCGCGGGCGGCGACGACATCGGCCGCCAGGTACTCGACCAGCCACGCCTGGAAGGCGTCGCGGTCGGCGAACCGCGTGTCGCCGTAGGGGCGGGAGAGCTTCTCCCAGCTCCAGTGCCGCTCCTCGGGGATGCCGTACTCGGCGAGGAGGTCGAGCCGGTCGGCGGCCTCTTCGAGGTCGAGGTAGCGCTCGGTGAACGCCTCGCGCTCCTCCTCCTGGCCGTCGGCGGCGAGCAGGGCCCCGTAGTAGACGCTCTCGACCTCGCGCGAGATGAAGGGCCACAGGTCGGCGTTGAAGGTGACGGAGCCACCCGCGGCGGAGCGCTCGCGCAGGCTCTGCACGTAGGCCGGGGTCAGCAGCTTGGGGTAGTAACGGCCGTACGCGCCCTTCTCGTTGTCGCCGCGGGCGTGGTACGGGATGCCGCGCCGGGAGAAGGCGTACAGCCGGGGCTCCTGCCCGGAGGGCTGGTAGGTGAGTCTGCCGTCCTCGTCGCGGACGAAGGTGCCGCCGCGGCCGTGGCTGAAGAGCGACATGTAGTCGAAGAAGTTCAGGCCGAGGCCGCGCAGGAGCACCGACTGGCCGGGCTTGACCCGCGAGAGGTCGGCGTCGGCCGGATTGCCCGGCGTCAGGTACGTCAGGTAGTGGATGCGGGCCAGGGAGGCGGTGCGGGCCTCGCGCGGGGTCAGGCGGGCCGGGACGTGGCCCTGCGCCAGGATGATCGCGTCGAGGTCGTTCAAGCGGGTGCCGTCGTCCAGGCGGACGCCCTGCGGGCCGCCGGGTATGCCGCGGGTGTCGGCGACGGCGACGGCGCGGGAGTTGTGGACGTGGACGGTGACGTGCTTGGGGGCGCCGACGATGACGCGCTGGAAGCACTCGCCGAGGTAGCTGCCGTAGAAGGCGCGGGTCGGGTAGGTGTCCGGGCCCATGGCGGCGGCCTCGGCGAGGGTGCCCTCGTCGTAGTCGCCGAACTGACCGAGGACGGAAAGGGACTTGGCCCACTCGTACAGGCTGGGGCCGGGCTCGACCGGGCCGTCGATCGTGCAGCTCTCGTCCGTGTAGACGGTGATCTGGCAGGCGACGGTGTTCATCAGCAGGTGGCGGGACTGGCCGGAGCGCCAGACCTGGCCGGCGCCGGGCGCGGAGGGGTCCACGACGTGGATGGCGAGCGAGTCGTGGGAGGGACTCTGCCGTTCGTTGGCAACCAGTCGCTCCACGACGGACAGGCCGCGGGGACCGGCGCCGACGACGCAGATCTCGACGGATGAGCTGCTCATGCGATTCTCCGTTGCTATGAGGTGTACGGCCGGGCCGGCCGGGCCCGCCCGCGGGGGTCCGGCCGGCCCGGGTGGGACCGCTCCGGCGGGCTGTTCCGCGGGGCTGTCCGGCGGGACTTCCGCAGGGCTGGCCGGCGGGCGGGGGCCCCTGCGGCGGGGCTATTCGGCGATGGCGCCGGAGCCGGCCGCGACCAGACGCGCGAGCTCCAGGCGCTTGATCTTGGTGGTGGAGGTCTGCGGGACGTCCTCCAGGCGCCACTGGACCGGGTCGGCGAGCCGCGGCAGGCCGATGACCGCGGACTTCCACGCGATCAGGTCGAGCGGCTTGTCGTCGCGGGTGCACACCACCGGCACCGGAACGCCGTCGGCGCCGGGGATGATGATCACCTCGATCAGCTCGTGCAGCCGGGTGAAGAGCTTGTCCTCGATCTCCAGCGTGGAACCGATGCCGGGGATCTCGTCGACCTCGCGGTCGAGCAGGTGCAGGCAGCCCCACTTGGTGCGGTAGCCGAGGTCGCCCATGCGCCACCAGCCGTCGTTGACCTGCTTCTCCCAGCGCTCGTGCTCGGAGAGGTAGGTGATGATCCGGCCGTCGGACTTGATCTCGATGAAGCCGGGGTTCGTCTTGGTGACGGGGTTGCCGTCACGGCTGACGACGCGGACGTTGGTCATCCCGGGGAACGGCGATCCCACGCAGCGGCCGTCGAAGTCCGCGCCGCCCTTGCGGGTGTAGGTGCGGGCCGCGATCGGGCCGACCTCGCTCTGGCCGTAGGCCTGCGCGAAGAGCGGCTTACGCCGCTTCGTCGCGTTGAGCAGGATGGACACCGTGCGCGGGTGGATCGCGTCGAAGGTGGAGCTGAAGTACTTGACGTTGGCGAGGGGGCCGCGCGGGTCGTCGGCCAGCGCCTCCCAGCGCAGGAAGGTGTTGGGGTGGGCCTCGATGAAGCCGGGCGGGACCTGGGCGAAGATGTCGCCGACGGTCTCCGGGTCGTCCTCCCGCAGCACGATGAGCGTGTGGCCCTGGAGGATCGAGATGGGCATGGCCGTGAACATCCGGGAGTGCACGAAGGAGACGTGCACCGCGACGGGCTCGCGCTTGCTGACGGCCGAGAAGACGGTGGCCTGCGGACGGTAGCGGGACTCGAAGGTGTGACCGGTGTGCACGGCCAGCTTCGGGGTGCCGGTGGTGCCGGAGGTGTGCGTGATCAGGGTCGGGTGGTCCGGCGGCATCGGGATGGCCGGGACGCGCACCGCACCGGCGAGCGAGGCCAGTTCGACGGCCCCCTCGAAGGTGCCCGTGGTCAGCAGCACCTTGGCCGTGATGTCGAAGACCTCCGCCGGCAGGTGGTGGTCCAGCTTGTCCTGGTCGGTGATCAGGAAGGGCTGGTCGATGCGGCGGATCAGCACCGCCACCGTCTCGCCGTCCAGCTTCGGGGACAGCAGGGCCGGGATCGCGCCGATGCGGGCGATCGCGCAGGCCAGCAGCGAGATGTCGAAGCCGTCGGACTTGTGCACGACGACGTGGTGGTTGGGCCGCACGCCCACCGACCACAGCCGGGAGGCGAAGTCGTCCACGAGATCGGCGAGTTCGGTGAAGGTGGCTCGGCGCCCGAGCTGCGGGGCGATGTCCAGGTCGTGGTCCATGACCACGAGACCGGCGGGGGTCCGGGCGGCCGCTCGGTCGAAGAGCGTACCCAGCCGAATGCCCTTGTTTCCTATGCGCTGGAGAAGCATGGCCCTCGTTCTCTCAAGATTGTCTTCGTTGGCGTACGGGGATTGCGCCGGCACCGGGGGGACGGCCGGCGCCGGCGGCCGGGCGGGAAGGCAACGCGAGCTCAGCGGCCTTCGACGACGTCGCGGATGCGGGCGAGGGTGGCGTCGAGGTCCTGTTCGAGCTTCTCGGTCCAGTCGGTGATGAACTGCTTGCGCTGGACCTCGTCCAGGTCGGCCACGATCTTGTGGATGCCGGCGGTCGCCTTGCCCATCCGGAAGTGGTGCACGAGGACCGAACCCGAGCCCTGCTCGGCCGGCTCGATGTCGAAGCCCCAGATGGACTCCTGGTCCTCCTGGGCGTGCGTGAGCATCATCCAGCGGAAGGTGCGGCCGGGCTCGGCGGCCGTCACGCGGGCCTCGGTGTACCAGGTGCCGCGGACCAGGGGGGCCCAGCCGACGACGTCCTCGGCGCGCAGGTTCTCCCCGCGGAAGACGGCGCCGACGCTGGAGGGCTCGCCGGAAATCCACTCGCCGCCCTGGCACTCCGGGCTCCATTCGCCGCTGCGGCTCAGGTCGCTGACGACGTCGTAGATTTCCTGGGCGGTGGCCGCGACGGGAATGTCCGCGCGGACCTCGAAAAGCGGGGTCGAGTCGATGATGGAGTTCGTCATGGCCGAAATACTGCTGCCCGCACATTCGGCGATCAATGAGCTCACCCCAGGTCCATCAGGTCATTTGGCCGGAAGGTACGGGCGATGCGGGACGGATGGCACTGGGTGTTTTCGGGCATGCCGAAGCGGCGCCGCGTCCGTCATGCCACGGCGCCGCCGTTTCCGCCCCCCAGGGGAGTTCCGTACGGCTTTCCACCCGAATTCCGTACGGGGAATGTACGGGTCGTGTACGGAGGTTGCGCCCCCGATTCCGGACGGGACCTCACCATCGCGTCCGTCATGCGGAAGCGATATCCGGAATATCCGGTTCAGTTCTTGGCGCGCAGGACGAGCTTTCCCGTCACCTTGCCGTCGTCCAGCAGCCGGTGCGCCCGGGCCGCCTCCGACAGCGGCAGCACCTCGGTGCCGCGCGGGCGGAGCAGGCCCGCCGCCGTCAGCCTGTTGACGTGGGCCGCGGCCTCGGCGAGCCGGCCCGCGGTGGCGTGGGAGATGGCGAAGCCGCGCACCGAGCAGTCCTTGAGGTAGAGCGGTCCGACGGGCAGGACCGGCCGGGTGCGCATCCCGGAGAGCAGCACGATCCGGCCGCGGCTCGCCAGCAGGTCCACCGCCGTCTCCAGGTCGTTGCGGGCCGAGGTGTCGACGTGGATGTCCACCCCGGCCGGGGCCAGCGCGCGGATGCGGCCCGGGACGTCGGGGTCGTTGTAGTCGATGACCTCGGCCGCCCCCAGCTCCCGTACGTAGCCGAAGTCGCGCGGCGAGGCGGTCGCGATGACCCGGGCTCCGGCGTGCGCGGCCATCGTGACCAGCGCACTGCCGACGTTGCCCGCGGCCCCCGCCACCAGCACGGTCTCACCGGCCTTGATCTGCCCCTGGTCGAAGAGGGCGAGGTAGGCGGTGACGGCGGGGTGTGCGAGGGCGACGGCGTCCACCGGGTCCACCCCCTCGGGCAGCGGGTAGAGCCGCTCGGCCGGGACCGCGGCCTGCTCGGCGGCGGCGCCCTGGCGGCCGTCGTGGCCGAGGCTGTTGCACCAGACGCGGTCGCCGGGGGCGAAGCGGTGGGCGACGGCGGGACCCGCGCGCAGCACGGTCCCGGCCAGGTCCCGGCCGATGACGAAGGGGAAGTCCAGCGGGGTGCGCCAGGCACCCGAGCGGACGAAGGTGTCGACGTGGTTGACGGAGACGACGTCGACCTCCACGAGGACGTCGGACGGCCCCGGCTGCGGAGCGGGGAGCTCACCGAAGCGGATGACCTCCGCGGGACCGAGCTGTTCGATATAGGCGGCATACATGAGTCGGATTCTGTTCGGGCGGGCCGCCGCGGGAAACCTTCCGGTCGCCGTCTGTCAGGTGCCGCCGCCCCGGCCACCGGTCCGGAAGCCGTATCCCGTGACTTTCGGCCGGGTATGCGGCTCGCCGATCACGGTGCGCCCGTAACTCTCACCTGACGTAGTGATCCGGGGCCCGTGGTTACTTCCGGCCAGTCATCGCAGGATCCGTATTCCGCCGCCCCTCATATTGCCCGAGCACCCCACGCCTGCCCATTCCTGGGAGTTTCCTGTGGTTACAGCTTCACTTACCGTCAGAAAAGAGTCCGCCCGTCAGCAGCCAGATTGGGCCGACAACCCGGAACTGCCGAAGGTAAAGGAAGAGCTTTCCCGGCGACCGGCCCTCGTCAACGCCGGAGACGTCCGCCGCCTGCGTTCCCACCTCGCACGGGTCGCAGCCGGTGACGCGTACATCGTCCAGGCCGGCGACTGCGCCGAGGATCCTTCGGAGTGCGACGCCGGGTACATCGCCCGCAAGTCCGCCCTCCTCGACCTGCTCGCCGGCACCCTCAAGATGATCACCCACAAGCCGGTGGTCCGCATCGGCCGCCTCGCCGGACAGTTCGGCAAGCCGCGCTCGCGCCCCACCGAGATCGTGAACGGCACCGAACTGCCCGTCTTCCGCGGCCACATGGTCAACGGCCCCGAGGAGAGCCTCGCCGAGCGCATCCCCGACCCCTACCGGCTGCTGGCCGGCTACGACGCCGCTTCCCAGGCCATGGCCCACCTCGGCTGGACCGACCCGGCCCGCCGTTCCGGGATCTGCCCGCCGGTGTGGACCAGCCACGAAGCACTGCTCCTGGACTACGAGCTGCCCATGATGCGCTGGGACGAGGAGGGCAACACGCTGCTCACCTCGACGCACTTCCCGTGGATCGGCGAGCGCACCCGGCAGCTCGACGGCGCCCACGTCGACACGCTGGCCGGCGTCGTCAACCCGGTGGCCTGCAAGGTCGGCCCCTCGATGGACCCCGAGGAGCTCATCGAGCTGTGCCGGCGCCTCGATCCGTGGCGCGAGCCGGGCCGCCTCACCCTCATCGCCCGCATGGGCGCCGACCTGGTGGACGAACGCCTGCCCGCGCTGGTGGACGCGGTCCAGCAGGCCGGCCACCCGGTGGTCTGGATCACCGACCCGATGCACGGCAACACCGTCACCGCCCCCGGGGGTCTCAAGACGCGCCTGGTCGACACCGTGATCGAGGAGGTACGGGGCTTCCAGGCGGCCGTGGTCCGCGGTGGCGGCGTCGCCGGCGGGCTGCACCTGGAGACCACCCCGGACCCGGTCACCGAGTGCGCCGCCGACGCGGAGCACCTCGACGGGGTCGGCGAGACCTACACGAGCTTCTGCGATCCGCGCCTCAATCCGCACCAGGCCTACGCCGTGGTGTCGCAATGGCGTGCCTGAACAAGCAGGGAGTTGGGACATGGACAACAAGGTCGCCCTCGTCACGGGAGCCGCGGGAGGCATCGGCCTGGCCGTAGCCCGCCGACTCGCCGAGGAGGGCGCGGCGGTGGCAGCCGTCGACCGGGACGCGACGCGGCTTCGGGAGGCGGTGGACAAGCTGACCGCCGACGGGCTCACCGCCCGTGCCTACCCGGCCGACGTCACCAGCACCGAGCAGGTGGAAGCCGTCGTCGAACAGGTGGAATCCGAGCTGGGCCCGCTGGACTTCCTCGTCAACACCGCGGGGATCCTGCGCATGGGCGAGGTGCGGGACTTCAGTGACGAGGACTGGCTGCAGACCTTCGAGGTCAACGTCAGCGGCGTCTTCCGGCTCTCGCGCGCCGCCGTCAACCGGATGGCCCCGCGCGGTCGCGGAGCCATCGTCACCGTCGCCTCCAACGCGGCCGGCACCCCGCGGATCGGCATGGCCGCCTACGGGGCCTCCAAGGCCGCGGCGACCATGCTCACCAAGTCGCTCGGCCTGGAAGTCGCCCAGTACAACATCCGCTGCAACGTCGTCGCACCCGGCTCCACCGACACCGCGATGCTCGCCTCCATGTGGGAGGACGAGCAGGGACCCGCCAAGACCATCGCGGGCAACCCGGCCGCCTACAAGATCGGCATCCCCCTGGGCAAGCTCGCCCGGACCACCGACATCGCCGAGGCCGTGCTCTTCCTGCTCTCCGACCGCGCGGCCCACATCACCCTGCACGTCCTGACCGTGGACGGCGGAGCCACGCTCGGCGCGTGAGCCCGCCGCTCACCGCGAGCCCGCCGACACCCAGCCCTTTGAGGAACGACATATCCGAGAGGAAATCATGGCCGGCATACCGACCATCGAGCCCTATCCCCTCCCCACAGCGGGAGACCTTCCCCCCTCCGTCCCGCAGTGGTCGTTCGACGTGGACCGGGCCGTGCTGCTCGTCCACGACATGCAGAGGTACTTCCTCGCGCCGTTCCCCGAAGCACTGCGCGAGGAGCTGACCGCCAACGCCGTCCTGCTGCGCGAGCACTTCGCGGCCGCCGGCGCGCCCGTGGCCTACACCGCCCAGCCCGGCGGCATGACCCCCGAGCAGCGCGGCCTGCTGGCCGACATCTGGGGTCCCGGGATGCGTACGAGCCCCGAGGACCGCGAGGTCGTCCCCCCGCTCGCCCCCGCCGACGGCGACTGGGTCTGCACCAAGTGGCGCTACAGCGCCTTCTTCAACACCGACCTGCTGGAACGGATGCGCGCCGCGGGCCGCGACCAGCTGGTCATCTGCGGGGTGTACGCGCACGTGGGCGTGCTGACCACCGCCATCGAGTCCTTCAGCCACGACATCCGGACCTTCCTCGTCGCGGACGCCACCGGCGACTTCAGCGAACGGGAGCACCGGCTGGCCATCGACTACGCCGCCAAGCGCTGCGCGGTCGTCACCACCGCGAAGGAGATCGCGGGATGAGCTCGCCGCTGCTGGCCCGCGTCCTGGGCCCCAATCCGCCCCCCTTCGCCCTCCTCTACCGTCCCGAGGCCACCGGCCCCGGCATCCTGGACGTCATCGTCGGCGACACGGCGAGCGTCGAAACCCTCGCGGAACTGCGCCCGGCGCAGGCCCAGGCCGCCCGGGGGCCGGCCGGCGCCCGGCACGAGGTGCTGGCGCTGGTCCCGTACCGGCAGATCGCCGAGCGGGGCTTCGCCGCCCCGGAGGAGGACACCCCGCTGGTCGCGATGACCGTCACCGGCCAGGAACGCGCCTCCCTGGTCGAGGCCCTCGCGCTCATCCCCGACCTGCCGATCGAGCTGGAGGGCGGCCGGTTCGACGTCTCCGACGAGGAGTACGCCGACACGGTGCGCCGGGTCATCGCGGACGAGATCGGGGAGGGCAAGGGCGCCAACTTCGTCATCAAGCGCTCCTGGTCCACCGGCATCCGCGAGTACTCCACGGGCCACGCCCTGACCCTCTTCCGGCGGCTGCTGGAGCGGGAGTCCGGCGCCTACTGGACCTTCCTCGTGCACACCGGCGAGCGGACCCTCGTCGGCGCCAGCCCGGAGCGCCACGTCAGCCTGCACCAGGGCGCCGCCGTCATGAACCCGATCAGCGGCACCTACCGCTATCCGGCGGCCGGGCCCTCGCTGCCGGAGGTGATGGACTTCCTCGCCGACACCAAGGAAGTCGACGAGCTGTACATGGTCGTGGACGAGGAACTGAAGATGATGGCCCGGATCTGCGAGGGCGGTGCCCGCGTGGACGGCCCGTACCTCAAGGAGATGGCCCGCCTCGCCCACACCGAGTACTTCATCGAGGGCCGCAGCGAGCGCGCCCCCGAGGAGATCCTGCGCGAGACCCTCTTCGCGCCCACGGTGACCGGCAGCCCGCTGGAGAGCGCGGCCTCCGTCATCGCCGCCTACGAGCCGCAGGGCCGCGGCTATTACAGCGGCGTGCTCGCGCTGATCGGCCGCGACGAGGAGGGCGGACACGCGCTGGACTCGTCCATCCTGATCCGTACGGCCGACATCACCGCCGCCGGCGAGGTCCGCATCGGGGCCGGCGCGACCCTGGTACGCCACTCCGACCCGTGGTCGGAGGTGGCCGAGACCAAGGCGAAGGCGGCCGGCCTGCTCGCGGCGCTGGAGTCGCGGGGAGGGCGGGCCCGGTTCGCCTCCCATCCGCACGTCCGCGCGGCGCTCCAGGACCGCAACCGGACCATCGCCGGCTACTGGCTGGGAGAGGAGCAGGAGCGGGCGGCCGTGGATCCGGCGCTGGCCGGACGGCGGGTGCTGGTGGTGGACGCCGAGGACACCTTCACGGCGATGATCGCCCGCCAGCTCGGCTCGATCGGCCTGGAGGTGACGGTCCGCCGGTTCGACGAGCCGTACTCCTTCGACCACCACGACCTCGTCGTGATGGGTCCGGGCCCGGGGGATCCGCGCGACACCGCACATCCCAAGATCGACCACCTGCGGACGGCCGTACGGACCCTGCTGGACGAGCGCAGGCCCTTCCTGGCCGTCTGCCTGAGCCATCAGGTGCTCTCCACCACCCTCGGCTTCGAGCTGGTGCGCCGCGGTGAACCCAACCAGGGCGTGCAGAAGGAGATCGACTTCTTCGGCCGGCCTGAGCGGGTGGGCTTCTACAACACCTTCGCCGCGCGCTCCGCCGTCGACTCGGCCATCGTCCCGGGCATCGGGCTCGTGGACATCAGCCGCGACCCGCAGACGGGAGAGGTGCAC
The DNA here is from genome assembly GCF_053591375.1 of Streptomyces sp. NPDC003034. Classification (NCBI taxonomy): domain Bacteria; kingdom Bacillati; phylum Actinomycetota; class Actinomycetes; order Kitasatosporales; family Streptomycetaceae; genus Streptomyces; species Streptomyces sp. NPDC003034. The sequence goes on along the minus strand of NZ_JBSFTS010000026.1, from coordinate 182 downwards.
GCGCTGCGCGGCCCGCACTTCGCCTCGATGCAGTTCCACGCCGAATCGGTGCTGACGCAGAACGGTCCGCGGATCACCGGGGAGCTGCTGGCCTCGCTGACGGCGCGGATGCTCGCCGCCTGACGCGGGGCGGGGGGGGGCCCCCGGGGGGGGGGTGGGGGGGCCCCCCCCCCGCCCCCAAC